>JASFKE010000050.1:0-12227 GCA_050118795.1 Desulfobacteraceae bacterium
TCAAAGGATACATTATGCGCCCGAAACCATTGCAATTAAAAGATGCTTTAAAGCAGTACTGCCATGATCAGGATAAAACCATCACACCGGAACAAACTGTGGATCGCTTTAAAAAGCGTCTTGCTGAAAACAATCTCGACATCCTGGATGACATCGTACGAATTGATAACGGCAGATTGAATATTCCCGTATATTTCAGCCTCTGCGGTCCCCAAGCCCGCTCTGTCATTGGCAACAACAAGCAGATGGGCAAGGGCGCCACCCCGGCCCAATCCCAGGCAAGTGCGGTGATGGAACTGGGCGAACGATTTAGCTTGTTCAGCTTTTATCGCAATGGAGACAATTTTGTAAGGGCACCGGCGAAAAGCATCACAGAACCCAAAATGAGTTTTACCCAAATCGCCCAATCCGTTGGAGATGATTCAGACGACATCGCCATTGCATCGAAATTTTTCGATGACCTGCCCCTGCAGTGGACATGGGCCCAGAATTTAACCCGCGGCGAAGTGGTCATGATCCCTTTTAACTGGTTCTGGACCATCAACGAGTTCAACGGTTCCTGTGCCGGAAATTGCGATGAAGAGGCACTCTGCCAGGGGATTTGCGAAGTGGTTGAACGCCATGTTTCGTCACTTGTCTGCCGCAATCGGATCAAGTCGCCCAGAATCGACATTTTTTCCATCACCGATCCGGTTGCCCTTGAATTGGTGGGAAAATACCAGCGCGCCGGCATCAAACTCCATCTATCGGATTTTACACTGGAAATGGGAATCCCCAGCGTGGGAGCCCTAGCCTGGGACCCATCGACATTTCCGAAACACAGCGAAATCGTCTGGACCGCCGGGACCATGCCAAGCGCCAACAAAGCGTTATGCCGGGCGTTGACAGAGGTGGCTCAATTGGCTGGAGACTTTAACAGTGGCGGCAACTATGTTGCCAGCGGGCTGCCCAAATTCCAAAATATAAAGGCGGCGGACTATGTCATCAATCCCGGAAGCACCACTGCCATAGACCGACTCCCGGAGTTGGGTGACAATAATATCAAGTTGGAAGTCGAACGATGTATTGCCGCATTGGCCGATCGCCGTATGGATGTGTTCGCGGTCGATGTGCGCCATCCCACCTTGGACATTCCGGCATTTTACACCATTGTTCCAGGCACCCAATTTCGCGAAAGGGCCGCTAACGCTTCCGTTGGAATGATCATTGCTAAAATCATTGCAGACACCTTCACCCCCAATGATGCCATTGCAAAGCTTAAACAATTTGACGCGGCACTTCCAAACAAATACTACCTGCAATTCTATTTAGGCCAAATCCACCTCGGTATGCAGGACCATAAAAATTCCATTTTTCATCTGGAAAAAGCATTGGACCTTGATCCCCCGTCCGAAGATCTGGCCAGCGTTTGCACCTATTTGGGGCTCTGTTATAAAGAGTTGGAACAATTCAACACCGCTGAAAAGGTATTGAAAAGAGGCCACAAAATCGATCCGGAACGCACCGACACACTAAATTTACTGGGATTTTGCTATTTTAAAATGGGCAACCACGAGCAAGCCATCTCCTGTTTTGAAAAGCTTATCGCATTGGACCCCAGTTCAGCCATCGATTACGCCAACATCGCATCCAACTATCGGGCCTTGGGAAAAAATGACAAAGCCGTCAAATACTATCGACTTGCCATCGCCCTGGACTCCGGCATTGAATTCGCAAAAAACCATCTGGCAGAGTTGGAGGGTGGATGATAATATTGCCCTATCGTTGCAAAAGTCGGAGGGCTCCAGAGCCAAGCCTTCTCATGGAAGGCGACCAAAGGCAAAGAGCCGTAGTAAACTACTGCGACTGCTCTAATACTTTTCCAGCAACTCTTCGGCCAAATGGTTGTAGTCGATAGCGCCGAAGCTGCTCTTGCGGTAAAAGACCACCGGCCGCCCTACTGCAGCGCTCTCTGCAATGGTGGTGTTGGCACGCACCACGGTTTTGAAAAGCTTGTCCTGATATCGTGCATCACCTTGCAACTGTGCCAATACTTGCTGACTGACACGGGTGCGGGCATCATAAAAGGTCGGGACGATCCCCAATATATCGATGTCGGGGTTTATCTCCTCTTTTATTGCATCTACCGTATCGCAAAGCTCAGCCAGCGCATTATAGGCGTAAGGATGTGTTTGGCACGGTATCAAGACCTGACGGGCATAAGAAAAGACATTCACGGTCAGCAGGGAGAGACTGGGCGGTGTATCTAAAAGAATGAAATCATAACCTTTCGGCAGATCCGCCAAGGCCTCTTTCAATCTATTTTCACGCCCGGGTACATCCACCAATTCGACTTCAGCACCGGCCAAATCCACATCACCGGGTATCACGTCCAATCCTTGCCATGCGGTGGGCACAATGGCATCGGAAATCGCAACGGCACCGGGTTTTTCAACCAAATCATATACCGACGGTTGCTCTTGGGAGACATCAACCCCAAGGCCTTTGGTAGCATTGCCCTGGGGATCCATATCGACGACCAGGACCTTTTTATCCTCACGTGTCAAGGCAGCGGCTAAATTGATGACAGTAACGGTTTTACCGACCCCCCCCTTCTCGTTGGCGACTGCAATGGATTGAGTGCTCATACACGTATCTCCTATCTTGTGGTTCATCATATCCATTATTTTCAGGCTGAAGCGATGAGGCGCAGGTTTCCATATGGAATATCCCCAGCGCCATTAACCCTTCACCCTTGCCGCTGCACAACCTGGTCGGAACCCTGCGATTTTTGCAGCGGCGAGGTATCCTCACCCCGCAATTTACCGATATCGTGACGTAACACATCAATTTGTGAGACAGATGAATGGACCGATTTTTCAATTACTTCCAACGCTTCATCCATCTGCTTCTTATCATTGCGTTCTGATCCCATCGTGGAGATCACTTCTTTTAAATCCGAAACATAGACTCGAAAATATTCTGTCAAACCTTCGTACAAACGGACTTTAGTCGCGTCCACCAGTCGCAACACGTATTGGAATTTAATGTTTTCACGATAGTCTTTGAAATGTTCATAAACCGAGCGCACGGTTTCCTGCTTCATACGGTAAATGCCGCCCTTAAGGGCGTTCATTTGTTCCAGACCTGTTGGGTCATCGGGTTTTTTAAGCACTTTGCGAAACATGCCCAACAGGGTAAAAAACCCAAGCCGCATCACAGCATCCGTTTTGATATGTGCCGAATATCGCATGGTTGTAACAGCTTCGGGCAGCTGCAAACCTATGGACTCTTTAATGTCCGCGATATCGGGAATGGTATCCAAAACGCACTGCCCGGATATCTTTTCTAATTCGAAACCGGCTAAGGCCTTTTCATACTGTTGAACCGCATCCCGAACCATGGCCTCAAACGGGTCGACCACCGAGTTGAAATACTCTTTCAAGCGGATCTCGAGTCGGCCGATGAAACTGACAATATCCGGGTTTATCTTCTCTGCCATGTAGGTATCCACAGCCTGCTTAAACTCTTGAAATGCGAGATAGAGAGCTTGATTGAAACCGACATCAATGACCTGCTCGCGGTAGCGGTCAGGATCCACGTGGTGGTTTCGGATAAAGCCGACGATGCTCTGCAATACCGGACCGCTGTGTTGATCAAAAAAGCTGTCGATCTCCCTTTTTAATTCGGTACTGATTTTTTGAATACTACCATCGAGGGTCCCACCAATTATGGTCTCCACCTGCATTATGCTGTCCTGATGGTTTTGAATTCTCTTTGCAAAACTGTTAGCATCATCAGTATCGCGTTGAAGTATATCTCTATGGAGACGTATCCAGTTCAGCATACCGCGATTGACCACGTTTAAACGCTCAATCTGGTTCTGGAGTAAAAGCGACGATCTTTCCCGGGTCAATTTTTTATTAAGTTCGTTTTTCAGTCGCACATATTCACTATTCGAAGCAGACGTCAGATCATTCAATTGGCCCCACTGCACCAATCGGTTTTGATCGCGAAGTGATAAATTCTCTCTTTGGATTTCAAACAAGTGATAGAGGGCCGAAAGTATAAAAAGCTGCGGGCTGGATGTGACCATTGACAGTTCTTCTTTGATTTTTTGTACCAACTGCTCCAGGTCATTGAGAGATTCATGTTCATCAAAATCGCAGTTACACACAAACAACATATTGCCGGCAATTCCCATCTGCTTGATGATACTCAGAAATCGGATATCTGCCTGCCGCAGTCCGGTTCGGCTGCTGACAACATAAACAATGAGGTTCGCTTTGAGCAAATAGTCTTGAATCATGGCCATATGCAATGGATTGGGAGAATCACTGCCTTGACAGTCGGCCATTTCGATATTGGTTTCAAGGCTGTCATTGGTAATGTCCAGTTGGATATCCTTGAGATACACAGCCAAGGCGTCATCACCCACAAATTTTTTGTGATCGACGAAATCATCGGCTTCAAACTCACGGATAGTACTTTCCGCTTCAACAAATCCTTGAACCTGGTCATACCCTTTCAGGTAAGAGGAGAGCAATACGCTGTTGGCATTAAGGCTGTCCTTTGCGATCTTCAACTCTCCATCTAACGCATTGAGCGCCTGGGCTAAATCGGAGCGGTCCTTGATACGCCGGATGTCAAATCGTACTCCACCAGTTTGCCATTGGCCTGAGGGAAAAAGCACTAATGCTTGGTCGATATCAGCGTTGATCTCATCCCACGATTTAAAATAGAGGCGCGCTTTAAGACTTTCTCCACGTCGAATGCGGGTAACGATGGAAGTAACGACCCCGGCACCCCGCTTTAAATAGTCATCTTGCAGCAAGGTATTGACCAAAGTGCTCTTGCCGGATTTAATAGCACCGACCACAGCTATCCTCATGACATGCTCAACTAAATTCTGATGAATGTTGGCGCAGGATAGTTTCCACTGTGCAATTGTCGACCCCGATCCCCCCACTATGGCCTCGGCCTTAAGCAGCAGGGCATTGGTTCTTTCATTGAGCTCCAATACGGTTTCTTTGTTTTTATGATATCTATCCATGAAATGTCGATTTTCTGATGATATTGTTACCCCATTGTTGCCCGAGGAATCGCTGCGGGTGCACGATTGCAGTCTTTGAGCTATTACAATGCCTCCTGTAAATTGTCAAAACTTTCCCACCCAGGACGCCCTTTTCACCATCAGAAAATATAATGGCTTGTAAATTTTGATATTTTGTGCTAGAGAAAGGCCAATTAACATAGGGGGAACATAAATATATGTCTGATAAAAATCCGGAATGTCCACTATACAATCCATTAAACTGTAAGGAGTATTACAACCCCAAGCTTTGTGCCTTCGTTCGCAAAGACAAGGATTGCCTCAAAAAGAAAAAACCCAAACCCAAAGAAAAGAAAGCTCAAGGATAGCTTTTCCTATAATATAGATGTAAAGGGGCGTCCCACATTGGGCACCCCTTTTTTTATTTGGAAAAAACGTTCCACCCTAAGGCAGTGATCGAGCATACACAGTTAATATCAAACGCCTGCCATGCATCACGCATTTCCCGCTGCATCGGACAGCAAGTCCGGATCAATCCCCAAACGCCCCATGGCACTTTTCCATCGCTCTTCAATGGGAACCTCGAAAAGGATGTCTTGGGCGCAGGGTAAAGACAACCAAGCATTCTGTTTCAATTCTTGCTCCAACTGGCCGCTCCCCCACCCGGCGCATCCTAAGGCAATCAGGTACTGCTGCGGTCCGGCCGCCTGAGCGATGGCCTCTAATATTTGCCTTGAGTTGTTGAGCGCCAGACTGTCATTGACCATAAAAAGACCGTCACCATCAAAGGGGGCCCCATGCAGAACAAACAGTTCATTCACGTGCACCGGCCCGCCTATATGGATGGGGACGTTATGCGCATCGATATCAAATTTGATCCCCAACTCTTCAAATATTGCCTGGGCGTTCAAGCCATCAAATATGCGATTGATGACGATACCGAAGGCGCCATCCGAGGTATGCTCTGAAATACAGGTAACAGAGTGCTCAAAATTTGGGTCTGCCAAGCTGGGCATCGCCATGAGCAGATGCCCTTTCAATGATGAATAATTATCTAAGTCCATATAATCGCATACTATTCCAAATAAGTGGGTTCTTAGAATACGCTATGGGCTAACAATAGTCAAGAATCCCCCCCATGTAAACATCAACTGTGCCTGCCATACGTATTTCCACCCCCATTTATTGTTAATCCCTCGATTCAAGAGAAAATATAAACATAATGCTTGACAGTGCAAAGGACGATTGCTAAAGGACTATAAACTTAATTAGGCCAAAGATAAAATGATAAAAGCCATCGTCCTAAACTTGCTAAACCTTATTATTCTTGTCGTCGGTGTCATTAACCACACCGGGCTCAGGGGGCGATAATGGTCTAAAGCAATATCCCCGGTAAATAAACAATCCGTTATCAGCCCCAAAATCAGGTTGGTAACGGTTTTTTTTTGGGAGGAACAAAAAAACGATGAAAAGCGACAAAGTCAAAACAGGCATTGAACGTGCACCCCACCGAGCTCTACTTAAATCTTGCGGCTACACCCAGGATGAAATCGACCGTCCATTGATTGGAATTGCCAATTCCGCCAACACGGTCATACCGGGGCATGTGCACCTGAACACCCTTTGCGAATCGGTCAAAGCCGGTATCTACATGGCTGGGGGAACACCCGTGGAGTTTGGTGTCATAGGTGTTTGCGACGGGATTGCCATGAATCATGAGGGGATGAAATACTCATTGGCAAGTCGGGAGTTGATTGCCGACTCTGTGGAAGTCATGGCGACGGCCCATGGATTGGACGCCATGGTGATGATCCCCAATTGTGACAAAATCGTTCCGGGAATGCTGATGGCAGCCGCCCGCATCGATCTTCCGACCATCTTCATCAGTGGCGGCCCCATGCTGGCCGGTGAACGCAAAAAAGGATCGGATACACAGCGCCTGGACCTGATTACGGTGTTCGAAGCGGTCGGTGCCGTCAAATCCGGAAAAATGACGGAAGCCGAGCTGACTGAAATCGAAAATGAGGCTTGCCCCACCTGCGGTTCCTGTGCCGGGATGTTCACGGCCAACTCCATGAACTGTCTCACCGAAGCCATCGGCCTGGGGCTGCCGGGAAACGGCACGATTCCGGCCGTGATGTCAGCCCGTACACGTTTAGCCAAAGCGGCCGGCATGAAGATCATGGAACTTATCGACAAAGATATCACCCCTAGCAAAATATTGACCCAAAAAGCCTTTGAGAACGCCCTGGCTGTTGATATGGCGCTGGGGTGTTCCACAAATACTGTTTTGCATATGGCCGCCATCGCCAGTGAAGCCGGCATAGAGTTCGATCTGGACCTGATCAATCAGACCAGCAAGGTGACTCCCCACCTGTGCTCCATGAGCCCCGGCGGAGCCCACCATATCCAGGATCTCAACCAGGCCGGCGGCATTCAAGGCGTCTTGAAAGTCCTGTCCGAGGCAGGCCTGATTCATACGGAGTGCATCACTGTCACCGGGCGAGATGTGGCACAGAACCTCAAAGCCGCCCGTGTCTGCGACAGCGATGTGATCCGCCCAATGGACCAAGCTTACCATGCCCAGGGCGGCTTGGCGGTGCTTTTCGGAAACCTGGCGCCGGATGGATGTGTGGTGAAACAATCGGCCGTTCGCGATGAAATGTTGCGGCATGAAGGTCCGGCGAGGGTTTTCGACAGCGAAGAATCCGCATCAGCCGCCATCATGGATGGAAAAATCAATAAAGGTGATGTAATCGTCGTTCGATACGAAGGCCCCAAGGGCGGCCCGGGCATGCGGGAGATGCTGACACCGACCTCTACGATTGCCGGTATGGGACTGGATGCCCATGTCGCTTTGATCACAGACGGCCGGTTTTCCGGAGGAACCCGGGGGGCGGCCATCGGCCATGTATCTCCGGAGGCCATGGAGGGAGGCCCCATCGGGTTGGTGCACGAGGGTGACATCATTACCATCGACATTCCAGCCAAAACCATTACCTTGAATGTCAATGACGCCGAGATGGCCTCCCGCAGGGAAAACTGGAAGGCCCCGGCTCCGAAAATCACCAAAGGCTACATGGCCCGATACGCAAAAGGGGTCTCATCTGCAAATCGAGGCGCAGTGGTTAAATAATTTTGACAACCCTACTATGAGGAGCAATAGCATCATGAAAATGACCGGCGCACAAATTATGCTGAGCATGCTCAAGCAGGAAGGCGTGGATACCATCTTCGGATTTCCCGGCGGAGTGGTGCTGGACATCTACGACGAAATATTCAAAACCGATATCCGCCATGTTCTGGTTCGCCATGAACAAGGCGCGGTACATGCCGCCGACGGATATGCACGGGCATCCGGTAAAGTGGGTGTCTGCCTGGTCACCTCCGGGCCGGGGGCCACCAATACGGTTACGGGTGTGGCCACCGCATATATGGATTCCATACCATTGGTGGTGTTCACCGGACAGGTCCCCACCCAATTGATCGGCAATGACGCCTTCCAGGAGGTGGACATCGTCGGCATTACCAGGCCCTGTACCAAACACAACTATCTGGTGAAAGAGACCAAGGATCTGGCCCGCACCATTCGGGAGGCTTTCCACATTGCCCGTTCAGGACGCCCCGGCCCCGTGCTGATTGACATCCCCAAAGACGTGGCCAACGGTGTCGTCGAATTTGATCCTGAAATAAACGGTCGTAAAATTCAGATTCGCTCTTACAACCCCACTTATGAGCCCAATATACGGCAGCTTAAAAAGGTGGTGGAGATGATCCGCGATGCCAAGAAACCCGTGATATTCGGCGGTGGCGGTATCATTCTTTCGGGTGCGGCGCAAGAGTTCACCAAACTGGCCGCCCGCACTCAGATTCCAGTTACCGCTTCGCTGATGGGACTGGGTGGATTCCCGGGCACCGACCCGCTTTGGCTGGGCATGCCCGGGATGCATGGCACCTATCGTGCGAATATGGCCTTGGGCGATTGCGACCTGCTCATCGGCGTCGGTGTGCGATTTGATGACCGTGTCACCGGAAAAACGGATACCTTTTGCGCCAATGCCAAGATTGTCCACATCGACATCGATCCCACTTCGATCCGCAAGAATGTCGACGTCGCCGTGCCGGTGGTGGGCGATTGCCGGTTGAGCCTGAAAGCGCTGAACGAAATGTTGGACAGCTCGGATATTGGCGATGTGGCCACGTTGCGAAAGCCATGGCTGGACCAAATCGCCCGGTGGAAGGCCACCCAGCCCCTGGCCTACGAACAGAATGGTGAGAAGATCAAACCGCAATTTGTAGTGGAAAAACTCTTTGAACTGTCCGAAGGCAATGCCATCATCACAACAGAGGTTGGACAGAATCAAATGTGGGCCGCCCAGTACTACTATTTCAACCGGCCCAACCATTTTATCAGTTCCGGTGGTCTGGGTACCATGGGATTCGGTCTACCGGCCGCCATCGGCGCCCAAATAGCATTTCCTGACAAACTGGTGGTAGACATCGCCGGTGACGGCAGCATCCAAATGAATATCCAGGAGATGGCCACGGCTGTACAATACTGCCTGCCCGTTAAAATCGCCATACTCAACAACGGTTTTTTGGGCATGGTACGCCAATGGCAACAGTTGTTTTATGACCGTCGCTACTCGTGCACCACTATGGATTCTGCACCTGATTTTGCCAAACTGGCGGAGGCCTTTGGTGCTGTCGGGTTGCGAGCCACCAAGCCTTCCGAAGTTGTGCCGGTGCTTCGTGAAGCGATCTCAATTCCCCAACCTGTCATCATGGATTTTGTGGTTGAAAAGGAAGAAAACGTCTGGCCCATGGTACCGGCCGGGAAAAATATCACTGAAATGTTGCTGACCTAATGCGCGTAAGTTGACGCTATCAATGATTTTAAACACGGGGATTCTTTAAAATGAACAACAGCAAAAAGCATATCCTGACCTTACTGGTTGATAACGAGCCGGGGGTGCTCTCCCGAGTATCCGGATTGTTCAGCGGACGCGGCTTTAACATCGAGAGCCTTTGCGTGGCACCGACCATGGACGCGGCTGTATCTCGCATCACAGTAACGACCAAAGCCAATCCGCCGTTAATCGAGCAAATTGAAAAACAGATCAACAAGCTGATCAACGTTCTCAAGGTTCGAGACTTGAGCGTTGAACAGGCTGTAAAGCGCGAAATGGCGCTTATACGGGTCAAGGCTTCCCCCAAGACTCGGGCGGAAGTGCTTCGAATTGTCGACATATTCCGTTGCAAGGTTGTGGACGTCGGCGCAGAACAATACACCATCGAAGTCACCGGCGACCAAGGTAAGATAGAGGCCCTGCTGCGGCTGCTCAAACCTATTGGAATCAAGGAAATTGCACGTACCGGTACGGTTGCATTATATCGTGACCCCAAATAGGCCCCATAGTTGCATAATAAAAGCAGCAAAAAGGTAGTAAAGAAGATGAAACAAGAGCGGGCACTACCCGTTTAGAGAACCAGCGAACATTAAATATGCCGGCCACACGGCCAAACTTTACGCTAAGGAGAAATGTAATGGCACAAATTGATTTTGGAGGCGTTGTTGAAGAAGTAATAACAGTGGACGAGTTCACTCTAGAAAAAGCCCGCGAAGTATTGGCGGATGAAACCATCGTCGTACTTGGCTATGGCGTGCAGGGACCCGCCCAAGCGCTCAATATGCGCGATAACGGTTTCAAGGTCATTGTGGGCCAACTGGAAGCGGATAAAGAGTGTTGGGACAGAGCCGTAGCCGATGGATTCGTACCCGGCGAGACCCTTTTCCCAATTGCCGAAGCAGCCAAACAAGGCACCATCATTCAATACCTGCTCTCCGATGCCGGTCAGATGGCAGCCTGGGATGAAGTCAAAGCCTGCCTCAATCCAGGTGACGCGCTCTATTTTTCCCATGGCTTTTCAGTTGTCTACAAAGATCAGACCAAAGTGATCCCTCCCGAAGGTGTGGATGTCATTCTGGTAGCCCCCAAAGGGTCCGGTAGAAATGTTCGCCTCAACTTTTTAGACGGAAGCGGCATCAACTCCAGTTATGCCGTGTTCCAGGACGCCACAGGTCGCGCCCATGAACGCACCTTGGCCATCGGCATCGCCATTGGATCGGGCTATCTTTTTCCGACAACGTTTGAAAAAGAGGTCCATAGTGATCTTACCGGAGAACGCGGCATCTTGATGGGCGCCCTTGCCGGTGTCATGGAAGCCCAATATAATTTGCTTCGGAAACATGGCCACAGCCCCAGCGAAGCATTCAACGAAACCGTTGAAGAGTTGACCCAAAGTCTCATTCGTCTCGTGGCTGAAAACGGCATGGATTGGATGTTCGCCAACTGCAGCACCACAGCCCAGCGCGGCGCCCTGGACTGGGCCCCCAGATTTCGTGAGGCAGTGGTCCCGGTTTTCGATCAGCTTTACGAAAGCGTGATTAACGGTACCGAAACCCGCATTACCCTGGAGCGCAACAGCGCCCCGGATTACCGTGAGGGGCTCGAAAAAGAGCTGGCCGAGATTCACAATTCAGAGATGTGGCGGGCAGGAAAAGCCGTTCGGGATTTGCGTCCTGAAAACCGCCTTAAAAAATAGATCACCGTTTGTGCTGAATTTCCGATCACCCTTCGGATATACAGCAACGTGTTAACATGTTCATCGTCCCGGTCGGAAACGCCCCCCGGCGACATGAAACAACAGACGAAATGCGATCCCCGACAAGATCGGGGATCGCCTAAACCATTATTTTTTCAGTGCGGTGATAAAACCCATGGATCCGATTCAGATATACGACACAACGCTGCGTGACGGCACCCAAGGTGAAAATATCAACTTCTCCTCCAAAGAGAAGGTCAAGATCGCAAAAAAGCTGGATGAACTTGGCGTACATTACATCGAAGGGGGATGGCCCGGGTCGAACAAACGGGATGTACGCTTCTTTGAGCTGGCAAAGGGAGAAAAGTTCAACCACTCCCGTATTACCGCTTTCGGCGCCACCCGCAAACCGGGTATCGCTGCGGCTGATGATGCCAATCTTCAGGCGCTGATTGCAAGTGATACGCCGGCTGTTGCGATCTTTGGAAAAAGCTGGCCCCTGCATGTTGAAACCATCATGGGCAACACCCGCGAAGAGAATCTTGCAATGATTTTGGACAGCGTCGCATTCTTGAAGTCCCATGACAGG
>JASFKE010000051.1:0-12210 GCA_050118795.1 Desulfobacteraceae bacterium
TCCATAATTAAATATCTATTGTGGAACAAATTGATCATCGGCGGTTGCGGAAAAAAATAAAGGGAAAAAAGGTTTCAAAAAAGCATGCGCACTTTACATGATCATTTTCTGCATTATTTTTCTATTTCATGATTATTAGTAATGTTATCGAGCCTTAAAAAATGAACCCAACTAAAACCAATACCAAAAGGAGATCAAAAGATGGCAAAGATTATCGGAATCGATTTAGGGACCACCAATTCGTGTGTCTCGATTATGGAGAATAATGAAGCCAAAGTGATCAACAATCCTGAGGGCGGGCGGACCACACCTTCCATTTTTGCCATTTCCAACAGCGGCGACCGGCTTGTGGGTCAGATCGCCAAACGGCAGGCCGTCACCAATCCTGAACAGACTGTATTCGGCGTCAAACGGCTGATCGGGCGAAAATATGACGCGCCCCAGGTGCATAAGGACCGGGAGATTCTGCCCTATAAGATTGAAGCGACGGCAAACGGGGACGCGCATATCCGGCTCAACGGAAAATTATTCAGCCCCTCCGAGATATCGGCGCAGATTCTAACCGCCTTGCGCTCCGCCGCAGAGGCCTATCTGGGCGAAAAGATAACCGACGCGGTGATCACTGTACCGGCCTATTTTGACGACAGCCAGCGCCAGGCGACAAAAGACGCCGGCAAAATCGCCGGTTTGAATGTGCAGCGGATCATCAACGAACCCACAGCCGCATCATTGGCGTACGGCCTGGACAAGCGCGCTGAAGGCAAGATTGCCGTTTTCGATCTGGGGGGTGGCACATTCGATGTTTCCCTTCTCGAGATCGGGGATGGGGTGTTCGAGGTCAAGGCCACCAACGGCGACACCCACCTCGGTGGAGAGGATTTTGACCTTCGCCTGATCGACTACCTTGCAGATGAGTTTAAAAAGGATACGGGGCTGGATCTGCGCAATGATTCCATGGCGCTTCAGCGCCTTAAAGAGGGTGCGGAAAAGGCCAAGATGGAGCTGTCCACCACCATGGAGACCGAGGTGAACCTGCCGTTTATCACGGCCGATGCCTCGGGCCCCAAACACCTGAATGTTAGAATTACGCGCAGCCGTTTGGAAGGCCTGATCGCCGATTTGCTGGACCGTTTGGAAATCCCCTGCGAAACAGCCCTGAAGGACGCCGGGCTCAGTCCCGCGCAGATCGATGATGTCATCCTCGTGGGAGGAATGACGCGTATGCCGGCTGTCCAGAAACGTGTTCGCAAAATTTTCGGCAAGGAGCCCAATAAGAGTGTCAATCCCGATGAGGTGGTGGCCATGGGCGCTGCCATCCAAGGCGCTGTCCTCAAAGGCGACCTGAAAGATGTGCTGCTGCTGGATGTAACCCCCCTTTCTTTGGGCATTGAAACCCTTGGCGGCGTAATGACGACCCTCATTGAAAAAAACACGACTATTCCGGCAAAAAAGAGCCAGGTGTTTTCAACGGCCGAAGACAATCAACCGGCGGTTTCAGTCCATGTGCTTCAGGGGGAACGCGAGATGGCCGCGGATAACAAAACCCTGGGACGCTTCGAATTGGTGGGCATCCAGCCGGCCCCGCGCGGAATGCCCCAAATTGAGGTGACCTTTGACATCGATGCCAATGGAATTGTCGATGTTTCGGCTAAGGATATGGCCACCGGAAAGGCCCAATCGATCCAAATCACAGCTTCCAGCGGCCTGACCCAAGAGGAGATCGACCGCCTGATCAAAGATGCGCAGGTTCACGCCTCCGAAGATCAGAGAAAGAAGACGTTGGTTGAGGCGCGCAATGCCGCTGATACACAGATCTACGCCGTGGAGAAGTCTCTTGCCGAATCCGGCGCAAATCTGGATGAGGCCAGTCGCCGTGGAGCTGAAAGCGCGGTGGCGGAACTCAAACGCGCCATGGACGGAGAAGATGCAACACGCATACGGCAGCTCACCGAACAATTATCCCAGATCGTCCATACGATGGCCAATGCTGAATACAGCCGAAACAACCCTGGCGCCGGATCCGGGCCCCAAAGCGCCAACGCCCCCGGCAGGCCGGGTGGAAGCGCCGCAGATGCCGATGACGTCGTGGATGCGGACTTTGAAGAGGTCGCATAAATTTATATGCGGATCTAACTGGATGCCACCCCCTTTGCAGCGGGTGGCATCCCTTTTTTATGAGCAAATTATTCAACAATATTTCATTCGACCATTTCATTTATGGGCGCGGGAAAATAAATTGTAAAGGGTTGCGCCGGGATTGGGCTTATTTGAACATAGAGGCGGTATTGACACCAATAGGCCGTGTTGGTAAATTTTTAGTATATGTCAAAAGCAGCCAAAGGCGAAATTTTTCCAAAAGTTATCAACATCCGCAAATGAACGAGGATGGCCAAGATAATGGATACGACCTCAAATTCCCCCTGCCCTCAATGCGGAGAACCGACCAGGCCACGATGGCGTATATGCCCGATGTGTGAAACCCGGCTCAACGCCCTGACCTGCCCCAAATGTGGCAGCGACGTCAATGAGAAGTGGCGGTACTGCCCCGAATGTGAAGCACTGCTGTTGTGCCGGCAATGCGGTGATCGAATGATGCCGGGACAAGATTTTTGTCATCGCTGCAAAGCGTCCCAATCTGACCAGCGAGAAAAAAGATCGATTCTAAAAGATCCGGTTTGCGGTCTCGAATTTGTCCTGGTCCCGGGTGGAACCTTTGCCATGGGCGACACCTTGGGCCAAGGCATCGAAAATGAAAAACCGGTACACGCAGTTGCTCTTGATGACTTCTACATCTCGCGTTTTCCGGTGACCCAATCGCAATGGGAGGTCCTTGTGAAAGAGAATCCATCCCAGTTCAGGCACCCAGACCATCCGGTGGAACAGGTGACATGGTCAGATGCCTGTGATTTTGCCCGAAAACTGTCCCAAATGGCCCAAGAGGATCTACACGTCATGCTGCCCACAGAGGCCCAATGGGAGTATGCGGCCCGTTCCAGCGGCAAGGAAGATCTCTATGCCGGAGGCGATGATATCGATGCCGTTGCCTGGTATGACGCCAACAGCCAAGGTACAACCCAATCGGTGGGCAAAAAAAGGCCCAATGAACTGGGGCTGCATGATATGAGCGGCAATGTGTGGGAATGGTGCCAAGACGCCTACCAGGCAGACGCTTATGAGCGTCACGGCCATAGAAACCCGGTCGCTGCAGAAGCAACCGGTACCAATCACGTCATCCGGGGAGGCAGCTGGAATCTGGATGCCTGGAGCGCACGCTGCGCGCGCCGCCTTAACTTCAGGGCTGATTATTTTGGTCCGGGGTTGGGATTCAGGCTGGTCATGCTGACCAAGTCGTTATAGATGGATTAAAAATATGGTAGAGTGGATTACCAGATATGACCGATCGGATCGACTCAACCGTGTCCGATACACCAGGAGGGCGAAATGATAGGAAACATGTCAGTGCTTCAGATCGTTCGGGCCGGAAGTGATATCACATACAGCAGTCTAAAAGTGATCGGCAACCGGATTTTGGACTCCTTTCGAGGCAGCATCAAAGAGTTCCAATTGAACCGTCATAAAGCCCCGGTTGTCGACAGTATCGATGCGTATTTCCTGACTAAAATACTTCACCAGGAGTACGGGGGGCATGTTCTAGGAATCACCGATGCGGATTTAAAAACCGATGATGAGGATGAGTTTTATAACTCCATTTTCGGTGGTAAAAATCCCAATAATGATGTGGCGGTGGTCTCCACCAAAAAGCTGTGTACAGATCGAATCGATTCCCAAAAAGACTATGATGTCTGCCTTGACCGAACCTTAAAGGTCGCCCTGCATGAGGTCGGCCATAACCTGGGGCTGACCGATCATGCATCATACAAAACAGCTTCGGATGGTTCTTTGTGTCCCATGAGCCGGGGAGAAATTAACAAGTTCGGATACCATGGTTATCTACGGGCCATTATCGATGGCCGCGGTGTAAACTTCTGCGACGAGTGTGTCTATTTTTTAATCAGAACCAAGCGTTTTAAGGATAAGCTAACGAGGCTGGTAAAAGACGGCATCGCTTCCACAACAGCGCCGGAAATTTCTTGAGATAGCCCTGATTCGAATATTATTAGTTGCGAGAACGATGTTGGCATTGTTCTTTGCCCCATCTGCAGGCGATCAGAAAAATCAATATTTTTATATTAATATCAGCGTATTAAATCATAACCACAATCACTTCACGAGCATTGGCCTGCCCGGGTTGCAACCTGCTTTAAATTGTATTAGAATAAGTTTCTAAAGAGTTAGGATGATTGCTTTGGCGGTGAACCAACTACTACCCAATCGATCAAGAGGCACTATGAAAAAGCTTTTAATTATAATGGTCACAGTCGCTTTTACGGTCACGACGATGGCGCCCATTGCCGGGGCCGGAGGTCGCGGTCATGCCTATCGTTACCACGGACACCACCGCCATTATCACGGCGGCCATGACACCTTCTGGATCGGATTGGGTCTTGGCGTATTGACCGGCACTATCGTATCCGGTTTTCATTATGAATCGCCGCCGCCTAAACGCGTGGTCTATTACGAGCCATCGCCGGTGGTCATAAGCCGTCCCCCTGTGGTGGTCCAACCCAAAGAGTATGGAACAGCGCTTATAGCCGAATTCGGTCAGGTCGTTGTCACCGCCGCTGAACTCAATGTTCGCAGCGGTCCCGGATTGGACCGGGCCGTTCTTGGCCGAGTACGCAAAGGCGACGTTCTCGCCGTCATCGACAGCATCCCGAGCTGGTTTTATGTTCGCGCGGCTGACGGACGCTATGGGTGGGTGATGGACCGTTACACCAAACCGGCACAGCCCGTTGGATAGCTTCAAAACCCAATCAGCAGCTGACGGCGCTATGGATTCATCTTCCTATATTTTCAAACCGCATCTACTCGCCTTAAATAACCACTGCCCGGGCCATCATTGACCACCACAGGCTTTAAGATAAATTTCATCGCCTCATGCAACCACTGCGGCTATTGTTTGCAATAATTACATCGCGCCTTTGACAATCGTGATTTTGGTGGGGTAGGCTTGATCTATTCAGCCGTTAGAGCGAGATCTGAAGGAGCGCTTTTTCTTTATGGGAAGCGATGCCGCCATTCTCGACAGCGGTGCGTCCCATTAACCACAACCGGCAGCCAGTGGTGGTCTGATATGGATCCATCAGCACCCCCGGATAGAGAAAAAGACATTTCGTCACAGTGGCTGCTTGCACTTGTGGAATCCGCCCTCGACGGTGTGATCACCATGGACGACAAAGGCCGTATTATCGCTTTTAACCCAGCCGCTGAAAGAATATTCGGCTATGGCAAACAGCAGGTGATCGGCCGCCGGGTCTCTGATATGATCATCCCCAAACAAAAACGCAAAGATCACGAGCTCGGCCTGTCCCATTATTTGGAAACCGGCATGGAAAAAATTATCGGCCGCCGGGTGGAAGTCAACGCCATGCGGGCCGATCAAACCATTTTTCCCGCTGAGATGGAGGTGCTGTCGGTCCAGGCCGAGACGCCTGCGGTGTTCATGGCCTATATTAGGGACATTTCAAAACAAAAACAGGCTGAAAGGGAACAACGCAAATATGCTTTAAACATCAAGAAAACACTTGTTCAGACCATTTTGGCCATATCGCGGATGGTCGAGATCAGCGATCCGTACACAGCCGGCCATCAATCCCGGGTGGCCCACCTGGCGGCGGCAATGGCCGAAGCACTGGAACTGTCCGGGGAGTGTATTGAAGGCGTTTTTCTGGGCGCACTGATCCATGATATCGGCAAGATTGCCGTGCCCGCCGAAATCCTTTCACGTCCGGGAAAACTCCGGGACGAGGACATCAAGTATCTTCAAATCCACTGTTTGAAGGGCTACGAAATCCTGAAGCCTGTGGATTTTCCATGGCCGGTGGCACAAATAGCCCACCAGCATCATGAACACATGGACGGATCCGGGTACCCCCATGGTCTGAGTGGGGAAGAGATCAGACTCGAAGCCCGAATTATCTGCGTCGCCGATGTGGTGGAGTCCTTAACCGCCCATCGGCCTTATCGTCCGGCCTATCCCCTGGACGATGCGCTGCAATTGATTACCGACAAGGCCGGAAAATGGTATGACCGCCGTATTGTAAAGGCCTGCAGAGCACTCTTTAAAAGCGGCTATCGAATCGATGCCATCGATATGGATGCACTGACATGGATTTCATCTCTATCGGAATAGTTTTACGGCAATACTGCCAACCCTTGGCAACGATGGATATAGAGCTATCCCCAACAACGGCAAATAGCAGGAGGGGGCCAAAGTCAAGGCGTCCGAGGGTGAAGAGCCGTATGGGCAATACTGCGAACCCTTGGCAACGATGGATTTGGCCCCCTCCTGCTATTTGCCGCTGATTTCAGTTTTGGGGTGGAATGCCTGCCACGCAAACCAGTAGACAAACATATGCGGTATCTTTTCGTTGGATGCATTGCGAACCGCTACTACGTCTCCGTCCGAGTTCACCTCAATGAAGAGTTGGCTTTGGCCCACCTGGTCTGTTAATATTCCTGGTTTTTTCTGCAACTCTTCCAAAGGGTATGCTTTGGCGACGCCATCGATGGCAATGCCCAACACCCTCTCTTTTGCAGAGAGGTCCATGCGCACCTTGCCCACGGGAAACATGAGACTGCCGATCTGGTAATAGCCTTTATAGGGATCGATGGTATAATCGCGATTATATCCGGTCTCGTTTGACAACACGGTGGATTGTGGATGTTGAACATATCTCACTTATATCATGAGACGGAGGGCGTTACCCTTTCCTTACACGTCAAATCGGTAAAACAGCTTCTCTTTAGAGCGCTGGAAGAAAATCTAGTATTTCTTCCCCTTTTCATCCATCATAGGGACAAAACGGACATCCAATATCTTCTCTTGGGTAATCCGTCCCCCTTCCTTTCGCAGTAAATAGAGCTGCTGGGCGCCATATACCGGGCCGACAGGGATGACCATCCGACCCATCTCGGCCAACTGTTTCTTGAGTGGCTCGGGAATACGCGATGGTGCGCAGGTGACGATGATGCCGTCAAATGGCGCATGGTCCGGCCATCCCTGGTAGCCATCGCCTATCAGGGCCTGAATATTGCCGTATCCCGAGCTCTTCAGTGACGCAGCAGCTTGCTTACCCAATGCTTCAATAATTTCAATGGTGTAAACCTGGATGCCCATTTCGGCCAAAACTGCGGCTTGATACCCCGAACCGGTACCGATCTCCAGTACACGCTGCCCCGGTTTGAGTTCGAGCAACTCGGACATGATGGCCACGATATAGGGTTGGGAGATGGTTTGGCCGTGGCCGATGGGCAGCGGTCTATCCAGATAGGCACTCTTTTGCAGATCATCCGGGACAAAGCAATGGCGCGGCACTGCTTTCATCGCATTTATTACAGCAGGGTCATCGATGCCGCGGGCTGCAATCTGCCGGGCCACCATTTTTTCACGCTGTTTTTGGAAGCGCTCCTTGTCGCAATCCGCCCACAGCGCCAGGGGGCAAAAGCCGAAGAGAAGCAGCATGGTCGGCAAGGATATCAGGACCGTATAACATCGAGATGTAGGGTTATGCAGCATTTTTCTATGTCTCAAATAGGCTGGGTCTCAAAAAGGGCCAGGTTTTTTTCCAGCATCTTGCCGTCCATGAGATCTTTCATGGCCTGACGGTAGTGGTCGCCCGTGACTCCGGGTATCAGGCCGTGCCGGTCAATGCAGGCCAACAGGGCCACATTTTGCATTCGCGCTTGCTTCAGGTCCGGTTGAGATACGTCTATCAGCCGCACGCCAAGCTGCCTGCAAGCGGTTTCAACATCCTCAGGGGAGATCTCTTTGGCTATGCCCAGTCGCACCTCCAGGGGCTGCCAAACAGTATTATAGTAGATCAGTGTTCCGCCGATTTTGGCAAATTCATCCAACGCACGCAAGGCCTCATGGCGCTCCAAGGACACAACCAGATCGGCCTGGTGCCGGGGGACCAAAGGCGAATGGGCATGGACGCCGATGCGTACCTGGGATACCACGATGCCGCCCCTTTGTGCCAATCCGTGGGTATCCACCGCCACGACCCTCTGACCGGCATCATCGACCGCCCTGACGATGGTCTCACTGAGCATCCCGATGCCTTGGCCACCGACTCCACATAAGTATATATTGAATAATTTCATGGCGTCAAGATCTCCTACGAGATGGTTTTGGGTGAGGTGATCGCCCGGGTCGGGCAGGTCTGTATACATGACCCGTCACCAATACACAGATCGGGGTTGATCTTTACGCTCCCGTCTTCAAGCCGTGTAAATGTCGGGCACCCGAACTGGGCCACACATGCGTGGACCCGTTCACAAGTACTTTGATCGATGTCGACCTGACGCAGTTGATAATTGTTCTTTTTACGGGCCTTGCGTGTAAACTTGAGCATACACGGATGCTTGGCGATCACCACACTGAAACCTTCAAAGGCCACGGCCTGTTTCACCAGGTCGGCCAATCGATCCTGCTGATAGGTGTCGATCTCAAATATGGGATCGAGGCCAAAGCCCTCCAGAACGCTCCGAATGGGGATAACATCCGCTGCGCCGTTGAAGTTACGGCCGCTGGCGGCATGGTCTTGATGCCCTGTCATGGCAGTGGTTCCGTTTTCCATGACGATCATGGTAATATTGTGGCGGTTGTGGATTGCATTTATAAGACCGGGCAATGCGGCATGGAAAAAGGTGGAATCACCCATAAACGCCACTACTTTACGGGTGGCGTTGAACAATGACAGCCCCGATCCGATGCCGGTGGAGGCCCCCATACACATGAGCAGTTGACCAACTTCATATGGCGGCAGAAATCCAAGGGTGTGGCAACCGATATCTGCAACAGTGATGTCTGTCCGGGAGAGGGCCTTTTTGATGGCATGAAAGGCGCTGCGATGGCCGCAACCGGGACACATCTGCGCAGGTCGTTCAGCCACCCGGGGAAGCTGTCCGCGCTGGGGATTCTTTTCCGGCAAAAGATCAGGCCAGGTTTTACCCAAGATCTCATAAACCTTATCCGGAGTATACTCTCCCACCCAGTCCTGCTGATCGACCTTGCTGACAATGGTGGTTTTCAGGCCGGCGTCGTAAGCGAGGCTTTTGATCTCTTTTCCAAGCTCATCATCCAACTCTTCCAGGATTTTGACCTCCTTGTGACCTGACAGAAACCTCAAGACCAATTTTCTGGGCAAGGGATAGACGATGCCAAGCTTTAGAATGTCCGGTTGATGCTCGACCCGATCCACGACATCCATCAAAGATAGAAAAGGCAACCCCATGGTAATGATGCCGCGTTGCCGGTTGCCGTGATCGACAATGTGGTTCAGGTGAGTCGTTTCGGCGTAGTCCCGCACGACCTCCAAATTTTCCAGCGCCCGCGCCTTCATGGGGGCGACCCGGTCGGCAATGGGAATATAAGGTCCGTTCCGGACGTCGAAGCGCGGCGTATTGTCTAAAGCGACGGGGGCGTAACCGGAAAACGCCACGGCCTCCTTGGCGTGACATACGTGGGTGGTCAACCGTAGAATCACCGGCATATGAAGCTGCCGGCTCAGTTCGGCGGCGGATTTGTAAAATGAGTATACTTCGCTGGGATTGGCCGGCTCAAATACGGGGGTATAGCTCATCTGCGCAAGATGACGGTTGTCCTGTTCATTCTGAGATGAATTGGCGCCGGGATCGTCCCCCAACACCACCACCATGCCGCCGATGATATTCATCAAACTGAGTTGAACAAAGGTGTCCGCCGCCACATTGAGTCCCACACTTTTAAAAAAAACCGTGGAGAGGTGTCCGTTGACCGCAGCACCGTAGGCCACCTCGGTGGCCACCTTTTCATTGGTGGAGAACTCAAAATAAAAGGGGCGATCCTGGGGATCAATTGTGCCGATGGCCGTTGCAATCTCGGGGGTGGGAGACCCCGGGTAGGAGGTTACCACCCGGGTGCCGGCCTCCACCATAGCCCTTACCAGGGCTGTGTTGCCCATTACAATCTCTTTAAACGGTTCTCTGCTCAGAAGCATCTCATGCATCAACTTCATGGTCAACCTCAGTGTAGCCCGCTATCTTGGGGCTAAAGATTACCCCGTTGTTGAAACTATGGGGGCTATATGCGGTGGTCGTACACCTGGCGCCACATAAGCGTTTTGTCAATTTTTAAATTACTTGGTCATAGAGTAACATTGTGCGCTCCCGTGTCAAGGAGAGGCCACCAAAGCAGCTATTTGGCTTAGAATTTAAGCCGTTAAATCAATGACCGGCCGGTCGGTATTTGACAATGTCTCAATCGATGCGATAAAAACAATACCGCTCCTTGACTCCACCCTGTAGCTGCAAAAAAAGATGGCAAAAATGATCGCAAAATTACTATTTTGGGTAAGCGGTTGGGCCTTTGTGATGACTGGTCCGGTTTGGGCCCAGGATGCCCGGGCGATTATTGAGGCCGGATTCAAACACTACCGCGGCAGTGCTTCCAAGGCCACCTTCGAGATGGTGATCCACCGCCCGACCTGGCAACGCCGTATGCAAATGGACGCCTGGACCAAAGGCACCGATCGCAGCCTGGTGCGCATTACCGCTCCAGCCAAAGACAAGGACAACGGCACCCTGAAAAGGGGTCGCAAGATGTGGACGTTTAACCCCAAGGTCAACCGCGTCATTAAACTGCCGCCGTCTTTGATGTCCCAATCTTGGCTGGGATCTGATTTTTCAAACAACGACATCTCCAAAACCGACAGCATCCTAAATGATTACAGACATATATTAATTGGCACCACCACCCACGAGGGCCACAAGGTCCACATCATCGAATCCATACCCAAACCCGAAGCCCCGGTGGTCTGGGGCAAACAGGTCTTGCACATTCGAGATGACAATGTTCTCATTTTACAGGAATTTTTTGACGAAGATCTCCTACCGGTCAAACGATTGACCGGTGAGCAGATTCAGATGATGGGCGGACGCATGTTCCCAAAGGTGTGGAAGATGCAAGAGAACGATAAAGAAGATCAATACACCCTGCTGCGCTATCACAAACTGGCTTTTTTGGACGACCTGGCAGATCGATACTTTACGTTGAATCAACTCAAGACAACTCAACGGAGATAGGCTTTGCTTATCGATCTCAAGATGGCCTGGCGCAACATCTGGCGCAACCCCCGCCGCACCTTACTGACGGTGCTGGCCATTGCATTCGCCTGTGTCTTGCTGATCTTCATGCTCTCTTTTCAATTCGGCAGTTATGACACCATGATCAATGCGTCTGTCAAAATCAATACCGGGCACCTTCAGATCCAAGCCCGGGGGTATCAGCAAAACAAAAAAATGAGACTTGTTATCCCCGACCCGGCTCCGCTGAAACAGGTTCTCGGGAGCATGCCTTTTGTCGAGGCGTATACCTGCCGGGCGCAGGCCTTCGCCTTAGTCTCTTCAGACAAAAGGTCTTATGGTGTTGTGGTCGTCGGCGTGGAGCCGGAGACGGAAGAGAAGGTCTCTACCCTGGGAAGCATTATCCAAAAAGGAGATTATTTAACCCGTGCGCCCGAAGATCCCCATCTCTCCGGAGCTCTGGTGGGAAGGGTCTTGGCGCGCAATCTAAAAGTCGATATCGGTGATGAACTGACGATTTTGGGCCAGGGTCGGGATGGATCGGTAGCCGCAACCGTACTGAAAGTTCAGGGAATCTATGGCTCCGGCATGGACGAATTTGATCGCAGCGCCATCCACATACCACTGGAGGCTTTTCAAGATATCTTCTTCATGCAAAAGGCTGTCCATGAAATCGTGGTGATCTGTGATCATCTATCCTCTGTGCAGAAGATAAAAAGCCGCCTTCAAAATCTTGTTAAGGATTTTCCGGAGATGACACAGCAGCCGGTGGTGCTCGACTGGAATGAACTCATGCCCGGCCTGCGCCAGGCGATCAGGATGGATCTTGTCAGTGGCGGTATATTCTATCTCATCCTCATTCTGGTGGTGGCGTTTAGTATTTTAAACACCTTTTTGATGGCCATCCTTGAGCGTACCCATGAATTCGGCGTCATGATGGCGGTGGGAACACGGCCAGATCGATTGACGCGTTTGGTGCTGACCGAATCCGCAGGCATGACGCTTGTGGGGGTGGGTGCCGGC
>JASFKE010000052.1:0-12193 GCA_050118795.1 Desulfobacteraceae bacterium
GTTCAGCGTGCCATAGATACACTGGGAAACGACACGTGTATTGTCCTTATGCCCGGCATCTATGAAGAGAATGTCACGGTGGACGCAGGCGTCCATTTGTTCGGGGCTGTGTCTCAATCCGGTGATATGCCAGAAATCAGCGCACCGGTTGCGGATACTGACGGCACACGGGCAGTTGTAACCTTGAATGACGATTCTACTTTGGAAAATATCGTCGTATCATGTAGTACAAGCCCGACAACGGACTCCCTGTTGTCGATTGTTAATGTCGAAAGCATCACCAGCGGCGCTGTTATCCGAAATTGCCGGATCAAAACCGCATATGGATATCAAAACCACTATGTTGATGGTGTCACCATCGACAGTGGCGCCACATTGTCGATCGGCGGCGGATCAGTAATTGAAAACATCAGCGGCGAGGGGATCGTTGCCTGGCAGACTTCTAATTTGATGATTGAGAATACTCGAATCGGACATGCGAGCGGCTCCTCCATCTATACCATCCAAAGCGAACAGTTTACCTTGAATAATTGTGTTATTCACCACTCAGGCAGCGATGGATTGGATTTAACAAGCACCTCAGTCGAAATTGACCACTGCACCGTTGCGTATTTCAATAGAGCCGGAATCAAATTAAGCGGTACATCCGAATGGAGTTTAAAAAATACATTGGTATACTCAGGCGGGGCTGCTGCAACCATTTACAGTGGCGACATATCCATCGAAACTATTGATCGCAGTAACCTGCCCAACCGTTTTTCAGGCCGCGATATCGATCCCATGTTTTTAGATGCGGACAATGGCGATTTCCGATTACATTCGGATTCGCCGGCTATCGGCAACGGTGAAAACGGTAGCAACGTGGGTGCAACTGGCGATGTACTTTCGCCGTAAACGAATATCAGGGATGGGATATTTAAAAGGGGTTACCCATTAATGGCTGTCGAGTAGACTGGGGTCTTGCTCGGCTACAGGCCGGTGTTTGTTTTCTCCGTATTAACACCGATGGAATCTTTAGGCCGCCATCAATAATTAACCTACCAAACCATACCGACTGGGATATAGATCATCCACCGCATGGTGCGAGGATTGAAGCTGCAGAAGAAAGGTAGTGTAGTAGAATTCGTCTCTTACCCAGGGGCATGGCAAGATTTCATGATGTTGAATGAAATCTGGACAAAGTTGCTCCATTGCGATCTGCTTGGGGGGTGTTATCCATGCAGCGATCTGTCCAGCGCCTTGAAAGAACCCTCCAGCATGATTTCTGCCAGGGTGGGGTGCGCATGAATCGTTGAGGCGATGTCCTGGACGCTGCCCCCCATTTGCATGGCCAGGGTCGCTTCGGCGATCAGGTCGGTGGCATGGGGCCCTACAATGTGTACGCCCAAGATTTTTCCACTATTCGCATTGGAGATGATCTTGGCTTCTCCCGCAATTTCGCCGATCACCTGGGCTTTGCCCAGGGTTCTGAACAAAACGCTGTCGGCCCGAACCGTATGCCCCTGCTCTTTGGCCTGGGCCTCGGACAATCCCACATTGGCCACTTCCGGTGTTGTGAAGATCGCTCCGGGCACAACCGAATAATCCATTGTCCGGTTTGCCCCCATGGCGTTTTCTGCAGCCACTATGCCTTCGGTGGATGCCACGTGGGCCAGCATTATTTTGGAAGGTCCCAAAAGATCCCCGATGGCGTAGACACCCGGTATTTTTGTCTCCATCCGGTCGTTGGCATCGACCCACCCTTTTTCGTCCGTTTTCAATCCGATGGCTTCCAGGCTGATTTCCGACGTATTGGGCTTGCGTCCGATGCAGACCAGCATTTGGTCCACTTCGGCGGTCGTCGGCGCTCTATCCTTTTGTGACGGACTCTCCGCAAAGGGTGATGGTCCTATGGAGACGCGCAGTTTATCGCCGGATTCTTCGAATGATTCAACCGTCCGGTTTACGATGAACTTGATTTTGCGCTTCTTCATTTCGCGCTGCAAAACTTTAGAACAGGCCTCATCCACCGAGGGAATCGGAAGCATCCGATCCAGCGCCTCCACCACCGTGACTTTGGCGCCCAAACAAGAGAGGATAAAGGCAAACTCGCATCCGATGACCCCGCCGCCTACAATCATGACTGCACCGGGTACCTTCTCAAGGCACAAGGCGTGGTCGCTGGAGAGAATCTTTTGGCCGTCAAAAGGAAATGCCGGGATCTCAAGGGGTTTTGTTCCGGTCGCCAGGATCAGTTTGTCCCAGGGCACTTCCTGCTCCGCCCCCTGATTGCTGACCGCCGCCAGTCCGGGGCGCTTGATATATCCGCTACCGTTAATATATTGAATGCGGTGGTGCTTGAACAGGCCCAGAATCCCCTTGGTCTGGCTTTTGATCACCGCATTTTTTCTGGCCATCAAACGCTGCATGTCCGCGCGAACGCCGCCTTCCACCGCTACTGCGTAATCTGCGGCTTTGTGGAATTTTTCCAGGATTTGGGCTGTGGTAATCATAATTTTAGAAGGGATGCACCCCCAGTTCAAACATGTACCTCCGACATTGTCCGCCTCTATAACGGTAACCTCGGCACCCAACTGAGCCGCGCGTATGGCGGCGACATACCCGCCGGGTCCCGCTCCAAGAACAGTGATTTTCGTCGTCATGTTTTTGTCCCCTCCCTATTGTTATTTTCAGGCGTCAGCCAATTTGATGGTATTTTGAGGATAATATACCTTTGAAAATATTAAAAACAATAAAATAATTGTTAAAAAATATATAAAATATAAAAAATTTACAAAATTCTATAAAATATGATAAATGTTATCACATATTGTAAATATGCTAATAAATATTTCTAAAAACAATAAATAAAAATAAATATATTGACAAAAACAAAAATTTATTATAAGCAGGGTTAAATCAGATGGAAAATCCGAGCACCTGCCAAATCCTACCGATCTCCTGAAGCCGAAGTCCGAATTTGAAGTAGACGAAAGGCGAATATATCATGAAAATTGATGAAAACACCATTGCCCTTATCAAGCATCTTCGTGATGGGAGAAAATCATTTAAGAAGATTGCAGACGAGCTGTCGCTTTCCGAGGCCACTGTCAGAAACCGCGTGAACAAGCTGGTTCAGGAGGGGGTCCTCGATATTTGCGGTCTGGTGGATCCCGAGGCCATGCCGGATATGAAGCCCATGATAATCGGTGTCAAGCTCAAGACGACAGACATGTTCAAAAAGGGGGAGGAGTTCAGCCAGCTGAAAGGGGTTGTGTCGGTAAATGTGGTCACCGGTCGTTATGACCTGATGTTACTGGTCATCTTCAATAAGGAGTATGATCTTCCGGAATTCTATACCGAACAGATATCGCGCGTCAAGGACGTACACTCCCTTGAAACCTTTGTCATATACAAATCTTTTAACCTGAAGGTTCCCTGTCTTTAAATTGAGGCCGGAACCTTTACAACCGGAAAAAGAAATCGGCAGAAACAACCCTTAGGATGGACAAGATGGAAAACAAAATAAAATCGACCCCGCTTCATGACTGGCATTTAGCACACGGCGCCAATACGGCTGAATTCGGAGGCTATGACATGCCACTATGGTATGCATCGGCCAAAAGTGAGCATTTGGCGCCCCTTACGGGTGCGGGTATCTTTGACACCAGCCATATGGCGGTGGTGCTGATAAGCGGGCCGGATGCCCGCGACCTGCTGCAATGGTGTTTTACCAACGACATGGAACGGTGCATCGGCAAGAGTAAAAAAGCATTATTCCCGACAAGATGTGTTTATGGCGCCTACTTAAACCCATCGGGCGGTGTCATCGATGATACCATCATCTACCAGCTTGAAGAGAGCCATTACATGGCGGTGGTCAATGCCGGGATGGGGGGACGGGTTGCGCGGCATCTCGAGGAGCACAAGGATAATCGAACTGTCGAGATCACCGACCTGACGGATAAGGTGGGCAAGATAGATGTACAAGGTCCCTTGTCCGCAAAGATAGTTGCCGGAGTTATCAAGGATCCGGAAAAAGTATTCGCTAAGTTCCCCTACTTTTCATTCAAGGGCCATTTTGAAAGCCGGTCATCCCTTGCCGATCAGGTTCGCATGATAGACGGCACGCCCATCCTTCTTTCCAGAACCGGCTACACAGGAGAGTTTGGTTTCGAGATTTTCGTCGATCGGCATGCGACTGTCCCTTTATGGGAAATGATTCTGGAGGCGGGCAAACCATTGGGGATTGTTCCGTGCGGTTTGGCAGCCAGGGACTCTTTGAGATGCGGTGCGGTGCTTCCCCTTTCCCACCAGGACATCGGCGACTGGCCCTTTGTCAATCATCCATGGCCGTTTGCCCTGGCCTTGACAGAACCTGGCTCCGGATTTACGAAACAATTCATCGGCCACCAGGCCCTTTTGGAAAATGAAAACCCTGAATACACCTATGCCTTTGTCGGCAAGAACCTTCGCAAGGTTTCAGTCGGGGATCCCGCCCTCGTACTCGATGCTGACGGCGACGTGGTCGGTCAGGTCCTGAGCTGTGCCACGGACATGGGGATCGGACGCCACGGGGATAAAATATACAGTATTGCAAGCCCCGACAAGCCGGAAGGATTCAAACCCAAGGGCCTTTGTTGCGGATTTATAAAGGTCAATACCAAAATGGCTTCCGGCCAGGTGATCGAAATAAAAGACAAGCGCAGGCAATTCGAAGTCACGATCGTAGACGATATTCGTCCTGATCGCACAGCGCGTCTTCCGATAAAGGAGATGTTGTAGAACTTAGATAATCTAACACAAGGAGGAGATAAAATGAGCAAGGAGATAAATGAGCTGGTCTTGCCCGATGACGTAAAGTACAGCAAAGATCATGAATGGATCAAACCACAAGGCGACACTGTCAGGGTCGGTATTACGGATTATGCCCAGGACCAGCTGGGAGACATTGTCTTCGTTGAGGTGCCTGAGGTGGGTGACACATTTGACAAAGAGTCGGAATTGGGGAGTATCGAGTCGGTCAAAGCCGTCAGCGAGATGTACATGCCGGTGGGCGGTGAAATCGTAGCGGTCAACGAGGCGCTCGAAGATGCACCCGATTTGCTCAATCAAGATCCGTACGGCAAGGGGTGGATCGTGGAAATCAAAGTGGCCGACCCGGCCGAGATCGACGATCTGCTGGACAAAAACGGTTATCTGGAAATTTTGAAAGGATCGGAGTGATGAGATATTTGCCTCATACCAATGAAGATATCGCTTCCATGCTTCAAAAGGTGGGGCTGGAAAGCCTCGACGATCTTTTTTCCGGCATTCCCGGCGACTGCAGGCGCACGGATGATTTGAATTTACCGCAGCCGCTGACCGAATGGGAGCTTGATCGCCATATGGATGCTTTGGCAGAGGCCAATGCCAGCTCTCCGGAATACAAAGTCTTCATGGGCGCGGGCAGCTATGATCACCATATTCCGGTGGCGCTCTCCCATCTGTTGAGCCGGAGCGAGCTCTTTACCGCCTATACTCCCTACCAGCCCGAAATCAGCCAGGGCACGCTCCAGGTGATTTTTGAATACCAAACCTTGGTGTCGCGGCTGTTGGGTATGGATGTGGCAAACGCATCGATGTATGACGGCGCCTCCGCCCTTGCCGAAGCTTGTCTCATGGCGATCCGCATCACCCGCCGCAAAAAAGTGGCGCTATCCCGGGCGATCCATCCCCTGTACCGCAGCGTGGTGGAGACCTATCTGGACCCCACCGGTTACGAGATCATAGAGATTCCCTACGGCACCGACGGCACCACGGATCTGACCCAGCTCAGGGACCTGGATGAATTGGCCGCCGTTGCGGTTCAATCGCCTAACTTTTTTGGCTGCATAGAAAAATTGCCGGAGGTCGCAGATGCGGTTCACGCCGACAAAAAGACCCTGTTCATAGCCGCATTTACCGAACCGATGGCTTATGGGCTGCTGAAAAATCCCGGCGACTGCGGAGCCGACATTGCCTGCGGGGAGGGTCAGAGCTTCGGGATTCCGCGATCATATGGCGGACCGGGGCTGGGAATGTTCGCCGCCAACAAAAAATATGTCCGCAACATGCCGGGGCGTCTGATCGGCCAGACCACTGATAAGGATGGCAAACGGGGGTTTGTGCTGACCCTTGCCACCCGCGAGCAGCATATCCGTCGGGAAAAAGCCACATCCAATATTTGCTCCAACCAGGGACTTTGCGCCACAACGGCCACCATGTACATGGCTGCCGTGGGAGGGACCGGTATGCGCGAGCTGGCAAGGTTGAATTACGACAAGGCCGAGTATCTGAAGAGTGAATTCACAAGAGCAGGATTAACCATCAGCTTTGAAAGCCCGACCTTTAATGAATTTGTGGTGGCATTTCCAGCCGGATTTGAAGAGAAATACAACCGCCTGCTGGGCAAAAAGATCGTCGCCGGTCTGCCCCTGGCCCCCTATTATCCCGAACTGGCCGGCCACTATCTGTTATGCGCCACGGAAACCGCTACCAAAGAAGATATGGACACCCTGATCGTGGAGGTGACATCATGAAAGAATCAGTCGGCACAAGCGGCCTGATATTTAACGAACCGTTACTGTGGGAGAAAGGCGCCACCGGCAGGATTGGTTTTTCAATGCCCCGGCGGGACGTTGAGGCAGCCGATTTCGATGACAGCCTGGCCGGCGGCGGCCCCGATTTCCCCGACCTGAGTGAGCTGGCTGTGATTCGCCATTTTACCAGACTCTCCCAATGGAATTTCGGCGTAGACAGCGGTATTTACCCCCTGGGGTCCTGCACCATGAAGTATAACCCGAAGACCAATGAGCGGCAGGCGGCACTGACCGGCTTCGCCGGCGCACACCCGCTTCTTCCATCTTCCCTGAGTCAGGGGGTTCTCAAGATAATGTTTGATCTGGAGGGTTATCTGGCCGAAATAACAGGGCTTCCAGCTGTCACGCTGCAACCGGCGGCCGGTTCCCATGGCGAACTCACGGGCATGATGATATTTTACGCTTATCATAAGAGCAAAGGCGCCCCCCGTTCAAAGGTCCTCATTCCGGACACGGCCCACGGCACCAACCCAGCCAGCGCCGCCCTGTGCGGTTTCAAAGCTGTTGCCGTAAAATCGAACAAAGAGGGCATCCTCTCCCCGGAGACCATTGCCGAACTCATGGACGAAGAGACCGCCGGTATCATGGTGACCAATCCCAACACACTGGGGTTGTTTGAAGAAAATTTACGCCAGGTGGCTGACATCGTCCATGCCAAGGGAGGGCTGGTCTATGGCGACGGCGCCAACATGAACGCCGTAATGGGAATCGTCGATATGCAGGCGATGGGTGTGGATGTGCTGCACCTGAACCTTCATAAGACCTTTTCAACACCCCATGGCGGCGGCGGCCCCGGCAGCGGCCCCGTGTGCGTGACAAAGGAGCTGGAGCGATTTTTGCCTGTTCCCCGGGTTGTGGAAAACAGTGGAACATACAGCCTTTCAGAAGATTATCCGGATTCAGTGGGTAAACTGCATGCCTTTTACGGCAATGTCGGTGTTCTGATCAAAGCTTACAGCTATATCCTTTCCCTGGGCGCCGATTTGAAAAAGGTCAGCCAGTTTGCAGTGTTGAGCGCCAACTATATCAAGGAAAACTTAAAAGAGGTCTTTCATCTTCCCTATGACAAGCCCTGTATGCACGAATGCGTGTTTACCGATAAAATCCAGCAGGCCCACAAGGTGTCCACCTTGGATATTGCCAAGCGTATGATGGAGTACGGCTTTCATCCGCCTACAATTTACTTCCCGCTGGTTGTCCAGGGCGCCATCATGGTCGAGCCCACCGAGACCGAGTGCAAGGAAGATATCGATGGGTTCATTGAAACCATGAGAACCATCGCCGAGGAGGCCCGGCAGCATCCGGAGCTGCTCTTGCAGGCGCCGACGACGCCCAAAGTCGGGCGTCTGGATGAAGTCGGTGCGGCGCGTCATCCGTGTCTTGCCGGATAATTTCCGGCAGCTGCTCAACAGGTCAACGCAATACGGAGATAATCCGGATCAAACCACACACCCCATAACTACGCGTAAACAGTTTACATGGAGGTAAACCATGGGAAAAAGATTCATCGTTTCCGCCTTTGGTAAAGACAGACCCGGTATTGTGGCAGATATAACCGGGATGTTATATGAATACAGCTGTAACCTCGAGGATACCCGGATGACCCTTTTGGCGGATGAATTTTCCTCTCTGCTATTGGTTTCCGGCCCGGACAAACCGGATCTGGAGGAACAGATATCAAAAGCGTGTCGCAGGCTTGAAAGAGAAAAAGGGATATCCGCTTATCTCAGACCGGTCAGCGATAAAGAAGAAGAACACGTAGAGCCCTTCTCCACCAGAACTTTAAAAGTCGAAGGTCTCGACCAGACCGGAATTGTCTTCAAGGTGAGCAAATACCTGGCTGAAAAAAAGGTTAACATTGCCGATTTAAACTCTTTTATCAGCAGTGCCCCGGAGAGCGGTACGGCGATCTATTCGATGGATATGAAAATTCAGATCCCGGAGGGCGCATCCATGGATGCGTTCAGCGAGGGCCTCGACAAAATTGCATCTGATTTAAATGTTGATATGACGCTTGTCTAGAAAGGGTGCAATTATTCTTGCCGAGGCTTTACCCCATCGTGGCAACAACGATGGGGTAAAGCCTATACTCTATCAGCATTTAACGCTTATCTACTCTTTGGCCTTTTCGGTAAAAAAGGCCTTGGTCTCTTTTGCAATCACCGGCGACAACGCAAGAAGCCCTATCAGGTTGGGAATGGCCATCAATCCGTTAAAGGTATCGGACAGGGACCAGACAAAATTCAGCTTGGCGATCGCCCCCACCCCGACAAAGAGTATAAAGACATAACGATAGGGTTTGACTGCCTTGAGGCCGAAGATATATTCGATGGATTTTTCGCCATAGTAGCACCAGCCCAAGATGGTGGAGAAGGCAAACAACATCAGGCCGATGGTGACGATGTAATTGCCGCCGGCAATACCGCTTTGAAAGGCGAAGGTGGTCAGTTCCGCGCCGGTTTTACCGCTGTCCCAGGCGCCGGTGAGAATCAACACCAGTCCGGTCATGGTGCACACGATGATGGTATCGATAAAGGTTTGGGTCATGGAGACCAGGGCCTGGGATACCGGGGACTTGGTTTGGGCGGCGGCCGCGGCGATGGGGGCGCTGCCCAACCCAGACTCATTTGAGAAGACGCCCCGGGCCACACCCATGCGGATGGCCAGCATGACCGTTGCGCCGGCAAAACCGCCGGAGGCCGCTGTGGGGGTAAAGGCTTGTTGAATGACAAGCATAATGGCTTTGGGAATGGCGCCGATGTTCAGCAACAGCACCAGCAGGGCGCCGCCCATGTAGAAAATGATCATAATGGGCACCACCACACCGGTGACCTTTCCGATGCTCTTGATGCCGCCGAGGATGACCAGGGCGGTTAAAACCATCAGGACAATACCGGTGACGTATGTGGGCACGTGAAAGGTGGCTTGAACGGCATCGGCCACGGAGTTGGACTGCACCATGTTGCCGATACCAAAGGCCGCAATGCTGGCAAAAATGGCAAACATCAAACCCAGCCATTTCCAGCCCAGACCATTTGCGATGTAGTACATGGGACCACCGCTCATGGTGCCCGCTTCATCCGAGGTGCGGTACTTTACGGCCAATACGGCTTCACCATATTTGGTGGCCATTCCCACCAGTCCGGTGATCCACATCCAAAAGAGCGCGCCGGGTCCGCCGGCGGCAATGGCGGTGGCCACACCGGCGATATTGCCGGTGCCCACGGTGGCCGAAAGGGCGGTCATCAGGGCCTGAAAATGGGTAATATCACCAGGCTCATCGCTCTCTTCCTTTCTCTTGACCAGCGCCAGCCAAAGGGAGTACCACAATTTTCTGAACTGGATGCCCCTTAGGGAGATGGTCAGATAAAAACCGGTACCCACCAGAAATATCAGCATGGGCGGCCCCCATGCAAAGGCGCCGACTTTTCCGACGAGCGCTTCAATTTGACTAAACATATAATCCTCCTAATAAAAAAGGGTCCTATTCCTGGTCAACCACATATTCCATCCGGTAGGTGGAGATTTTTCCATTGTTGAAGCGCCACACCTCGATGGGCGACAGCACATCTCCCTGCCGATCGAAGTCCACATGGCCGGAAGCCCCTTCGTAATTAACGGACTGCCCCTGGGAAAGCAGTTTGAAGGCCTTTTTAAACTCTCCCGGCCCGACAAAGGCGCCCGGCGGACCGGCCACCTCTCTAAGTTGGTTTCTGATGTTTTCAGTGGTCAGGGTCTGGTTTTTGGCCTTGACGGCATAAGCCGCCAAACCGATGACGGCGGCGGCATCATAGGCATTGGCGATAAAAGGGCTTTTGGGAAGCTCTTTATAGATATCCGTGAAGTCGGCATTAAATTTTAAAAAGGCCTCTCCAACGGGTACTCCCGGAGCGGTTCCCATGGTGTTCTCGACGTTTTCCGGGCCCACTGCTGCCGCCAGCTCCTCGGACTTGCTGCCGTCACAGAAGAGAAATTGGTCGGCACCGTAGATTTCAACGGCCTCTTTGACGTAGACTTTGGCATGCTCGGGGTAGCTGAACACACACAGGACATCGGACCGGCCGGAACGAAACGGCTTGGTGGTGTACATACGTGAATAAGCATTGCTCAGCTCTTGGGCATAAGAGTCGGCCACCTCTTCGCCGTGGGGGATCATGGTGTAGACATATCCGCCGCGCTTGGCAAATGAACGGGAAAACTGCCTGGCCAACCCTTGTCCATATGGATTGTTCACGTATATCACGGATGCGGTCTTGAACAACCCGGCCGCCAGTCTGCCCAGTACGACCCCCTGGAGGTTGTCCGACGGACAGGTCCGGAAAAGATAATCCTTGTCCGCATCCTGGGGCAGCTCGGTAATATAAGCCGCCGTTGCGCCGGGCGTAATCATCAGCATATTGGCCGGAGAGGTCACGGTTTCGGCAACGGGGATGATGACACCGCTGGATGACGACCCGATGATCGCAACTACTTTATCTTTTTGGATCAGTTTTTCAGCTGCCTTTTTGGCAGCATCCGCCATGGTCCGGCTGTCTTCATGAACAAAGTCGATGGTCAATCCGGCGGCGGCCAATTGTTTGGCCGCCAGCTCGGCTGCCTGTTGGTGCCTGGGTCCCCAATCCTGCAATGCGCCGCTGTGGTCGAAAAGGGTTCCCACCACCACATTTTGTGCCGACACCGGGGAGACCGCAGCAATACACACAGTGATACAGGTGAATAAAAAGAGCCGCTTCATATGACCTCCTTGAAGGCTAAGGGTCTCAATTGAATGATGGAGACCGTTGGGCTCGATGGCGGATCGTAAGATCTCCATGCTTCTGTAAGCTTTGTGCATACCCGTCAACTGCTACAACAGATCGTCAATGGGGGTGTAGTCCAGCTCGCAAGCATCCGCCACCCCCTTGTAAGTTGTCTTTCCGTTGACGATGTTGGCTCCGGCTCTAATCTCAGGGTTGGTCTGCATGGCCTCTTTCCACCCTTTGCCGGCGATCTCCAAGACATAGGGCAACGTGGCATTGGTCAGGGCGATGGTGGCTGTCCTGGGAAGGGCGCCGGGCATGTTGCTCACCGCATAATGGACAATCCCGTCGACCACGTGGGTCGGATGGGCGTGGGTCGTCTCTTGGGAAGATTCAAAACATCCCCCCTGGTCGATGGCCACATCCACCAGCACCGCACCCTTTTTCATGATGCTGAGCATCTGCCGGGTCACCATAACCGGGGTTCTGCTTCCCGGCACCAGTACCGAGCCGACGACAATATCGGCTTTGGGGAGCAGTTCGCGGATGGCGGCCGGGCTGGACATCACTGAATAACAGTTCGAAGGCATGATATCGTCGAGATAGCGCAAGCGGTCCAACTCAACGTCGAGCATGTACACATTGGCCCCCAGACCCGCGGCGATTTTGGCTGCCGTGCCGCCGACCATACCCACGCCGATCACAAGCACCGTGCCCGGATCGACACCCGGCACCCCACCTATCAGAACGCCGTGGCCATGCTGGGCCATCTCCAGGTACTTGGCCCCTTCCTGGATGGCCATGGCGCCGGCCACCTGACTCATGGGCTTGAGCAGCGGCAGGGAACCATCGGCT
>JASFKE010000053.1:0-12024 GCA_050118795.1 Desulfobacteraceae bacterium
GATCTTGGCGAGAAGGTGGAGGCCGTCATTCGTAAAGTGCCTGGTACGGCCAGTGTCTATGCCGAACGGGTCACCGGGGGTAATTTTCTCGATTTCAAGATCAATCGCACCGAAGCGGCGCGCTACGGCCTGACGGTTGGCGATGTGCAAGACATCATCATGAGCGCCATTGGCGGCATGAACATCACCCAGACCGTTGAAGGACTCGAGCGCTACCCGGTCAACCTGCGTTACGGCAGTGAGTTGCGCGACAGCCCCGAGAAACTCAAACGCATCCTGGTGCCCACCCCGAATGGGGCCCAGATCCCCATTGCTCAGGTGGCCGACATCCGTATCGTCAAGGGCCCGCCGGTGGTCAAGAGCGAAAGCGCCCGCAAGAATGCCTGGGTCTATATCGACATCAGCGGCGTGGATGTGGGCAGTTACGTCAAAGCGGCCCAGGAGGCCGTGCAGGCAGGTATCGATATGCCGGCCGGCTACAGCCTGCTCTGGAGCGGCCAGTACGAATACATGATCCGGGCCCAGAAGCGGCTGATGCTGGTGGTGCCGGCCACTTTGCTGATCATCTTTTTACTGCTCTATTTTAATTTCAAAAACGTGACTGAGAGCCTGATCGTCATGCTCAGCGTGCCCTTTTCGCTGACCGGCGGCCTCTGGTTTATGTACCTGCTGGGCTACAACATGAGCGTTGCCGTGGGGGTGGGGTTTATCGCCCTGGCCGGTGTTGCTGCCGAAACCGGCGTGGTGATGCTCATCTATCTCGACCTGGCCTATAAAAAGTGTAAAGCGCGCCACGGCCGGGATTTCAACCAACAGCATTTGAATGCGGCCATTGAAGAAGGCGCCGCCCTGCGCGTACGACCCAAGATGATGACGGTGGTGGCCATCATGGCCGGGCTGATGCCCATCATGTGGAGCCACGGTACTGGATCTGAAGTGATGAAACGCATTGCCGCACCCATGGTGGGCGGCATGGTAAGCGCCACCATCCTTACCCTGGTGGTGGTGCCGGCAATATATGGGCTTTGGAAAGGCTGGCGCCTGCCCAAAACTCAGCACATAACCAAAACGCATAAAGGAGAGTGAACACATGAAAACATACGCAATCTTATTGACAATCACAGCCTTGATAATGACTGCTCAGCCGGCCCTGGCCATGTCCCATCATGGCGGCAAGGCCCATGCCTCCAAAACCGGTATGGATATGGGAGCCATGGGCTATAAACATGAGACCGTGGTGGATGGGGTGCACTCGGAATTTCAGATCATGAGCCTAGCCAGCATGAACATGAAAGACGATCAGGGCCGGACCCATCATGTCATGGTCAAGTTGATTGATGCGCAATCCAAAACCGAAATAAAAGATGCCGTGGGAAAGATCAAAATCATCGAACCTGGGGGCGGCGAGCAGGAGGGGACTCTGAAGAACTACAGTGGCATTCTGGCCGCCAACTTTAACTTTAAAACAGCCGGCAAGTATGGTGTGATATGTCTGTATAAAGCCAAAGACGGGCGCAAACGGGTGGTCAAATTCTGGTACCATCATAAACAGGGATAGAGGCCATCTCTTACTCTTTCCAAAGGTCTACGTCTATCAGCCCCAAGCGTGCGGCGTAGCGCACCAGTTCCATGGCGCTGTGGATATCGAGTTTGCGCATGATATTGGTGCGATGATTCTCTACGGTTTTGATGCTGATGTTCAATTGATCGGCAATATCCGATTTGGGCACGGCTTCGGCCAGCAGGCGCATAATCTCCTGCTCCCGGGGGCTTAGTTTGCTGTATCCGGAGTCGCTGACTTTGGCTTCTTTGACCGGTGATTGCATCAATTTGGCCACAACCTCCTGGGAGATTGAGCTGTCCAGGTAGAACTCCCCTTTGGAGACCGCCTCCAGGCCCTGGGCCAGGCGTTCCGCTGCGGACTCTTTGACCACATAACCGGTGGCGCCGGCTTGAAAGGCCTCAACGATATAATCGATCTTGGAGTGCATGCTGAGTATCATGACGCGGGTTCCGGGGGTATGGCGGCGAATCTTGCGGGCTAGCTCCATGCCTGTAGTGTCCGGCAGCGAGATATCCACCACTGCGACATCCGGGCTGAGTTTGACCGCTTTTTCAAAGCCCTCGCGGCCGCTGCCGGCTTCGTCAACCACGTCGAACCGATGATCACGCGAGATGATGGTTTTGATGCCTTCACGGAACAGTGGATGGTCATCGATGATCAGAATACGCATCTTCGCTGTCACGGTATTGCTCCTTTATGGGGATGGTGATAAAAATAGCGGTCCCTTTCCGGGGTTCTGAACGAATATCGATGTTGCCGCCGAGCAATCCCACGCGTTCCACCATGCTTTGAAGTCCCATACGTTTTTCTTTATGAGACTTAGATCGCCAGCGTTGAACATCAAAGCCGGTGCCGTCATCGATAATGCGCAGCATCAGATTTGGGGATGACGCCACCAGCCGAATGGTGACGCCCTTGCAATCCGCATGTCGTTTTATATTGTACAGGGCCTCTTGTATCAGCCGGTACAGATTGATTTGGATGTCATCGTCCAAAGCGAGGCCGTCCAGGCCGGCTGCTATGAAATCGATCTTCAGATTGTTGGTTTGGGCAAAATCCTCACAATAGGTAAAAAGGGTTCGCACCAGGCCGAATTGGTCGAGCCCGGGAGGGCGAAGGTCGTATGCCAGATTTCTCACTTCGGAGATCGTGCGCTGCAGGATCTGGATTAAATGTCCGGCCTGATCCGATGAATCCTCATCAATGGACGGGTGCGCCTTAAACAGGGTCTGCAGTCGAATTTTCAAAGAGGAGAGGTCCTGGGCGATATGATCATGGAGATCGCGTGCAATTTTATGGCGTTCGCTCTCCTGGGCTTTGATCAATTCATGGGTCAGGGTTTGAATCATCTGGCGGGCGCGCCTGCGTTCAGTCATGTCCACGCCCACCGAGAGGAACTCGACAATTTTTCCTCCGGCGCCGCGGATGGGGCGGTTGGTCCAAGCCACCACGACACGCTCACCATTGCGCAGGACGTTTTCCAGCGCAATGTTTTTGTATTCTTCCGGATGGGTGAAGAAATTTTTGAGCCTCTTGTACAAGCTTTGGCCTTCCATATCAAATTCGGGCAATATGGTATCGGTGAGCTTGCGGCCCAGAATCTCTTCTTCGGAATACCCAAAAAACTCTTGGGCGTATTCGTTGAAGAATGTCACCCGGCCCAAGGTGTCGAAGCGAACGATCATGCTGTTGGCGTTTTGGACCAGCTCGCGGTATTTGGCTTCACTGCGCCGTAATGCGGCTTCAGCCTCCTTGCGGGCCGTTATGTCCCTTGCGGCCGTGTGGATGCAGCGGATGCCGCCGAGGGTGACCTGTTTGCTGCTTAACTCCGTAAATACCAAATCGCCGTTCTTGCGTTGCAGGGTCGCTTCAATGGAGACATCCGCGCCTGCCAGGGTGCTGTTATAGTACTCTTCATACTCCGGAAGATCGATGTCGATGTCCAGATCGTGAATTTGCTGCAGGATCAATTCGGATTTACTGTAGCCGGTCAGCTTGGCCGCCGCATCGTTGGCGTCCAGTATACGCCCTTTGGCGTCACTGATAAAGATGGCATCCCGGGAGCCTTCAAAAAGACCCAGATAGCGTTGTTGGCTCTCCCTGAGAATTTTTTCGATCTCTTTGCGCTCATCGATCTCCAGGCGAAGTTGTTCATTGGTATGGGTCAACTCGGCCGTACGTGCTTTGACGCGCTCTTCGAGGTGATCGCGATGCTTTTTCAGCTCATCTTCGTTGAGTTTTCGGTCGTGTATGTCCATCATCATGGCATACTTGGAGACCGTACCGTCAAGATGCTCAATGGGGGCGTTGACCACATAATACCATCGGCCGTCTTTGGGGCTGATCACTTCCCAGGAGATTGTTTCTCCTCGAAATATCCGCTGGTTGATGCACCACGGGCAAACCGCGCTCCGGCCAAAAGCCTCGTAACAGAATTCACCGGTGGCATTGTGGCCGATATGCTCGATCATGCGATCGTTGAGATACTCGATTCGGTATTCCATGGAGCATATGTAGATCATGCCGTCAAAGGCATCCACCATGGCCTTGAAGAGACGGTTATTTTCTATCAGCGTTTGTGATAATTCGTGTCGATCGGCATCGATTTCATTAATCGTATCGGGGCCCTTGCTTAAAAGGGCCCTCAAGTTCAGCCATGCTTTGGATGCATTTTCAACATTGCTGGAGCCCATGAATATCAACCCGCCGGCACTGGGGCAGATCCTGTTGCCGGACTGCCCCGTTAAACCCGATTGTCATAGCTTTCGGGTCGGATTTACAAAACGGTGAACTATGCTAAATTAGTGATTTAATTTGCCATGAATGTGGGCTGAATGAAAGAAAAATCTTTGATTAAACCCCAATTTTGTGCAAAGCTGGCGCGAGCCAACGTCCACTTCAGGTAGCAGCGGGGATTGTTTTTTCGGCCATTGGCTGTAAAAACAAAAGCAGGTCAGTGCTTTATGTGTTGCAGCTGTGACCGGGGGCCATAGCAGTCAGTGTAAAACAACCCATTGATACATGAGGATGAGCCATGAAACCGAAACAAGCGATCATCTCTTTTTCCCAAAGTGAAAAAGTTAAAAGTGGCTTAATCTGGTGCTCCCAATGTGTTCAGATCGCCCAGAACCTCTCTCAAGCGGAGCAGACCGGCGCCGTAAAGCTGGTTCAAAGTTTGGTGGCCATGATCTCCAATGAAGCCCAGTTGGCCCGTCAGGCTGGCGGTGATGAGGCTTGGCTTGAGGTGGAAAAGGCCCTGAACACGGCCCGGGTGATGGTTGATTCCGGTGTAATCCAGGAGGCAACCTACCATTTTACCCAGGCGCTCAGCCAGGTCAACCGGGTTGGACAGAAAGCAATGACGCACTTGGTTGACCAGGGCCTTTTTACCTAACCGGTGCTTTCAGAATGTGAGGCAATGAGATGAAGACGTATATGATCTATATGACGGCAAAGGACAAAGAGGAGGCTCGTGACATCGGTCGCCATCTGGTGGAATCGAGACTGGCCGCTTGCGTCAATATTTTGGACTCGATGAACTCTATGTATGTCTGGCAGGGAGAACTTCAGGATGAAACGGAGGCCGTGGTGATGGCCAAAACTACGCAGGCCATTGCGCCGAAGTTAATAGCGGCGGTCAAAGCCCGGCACAGCTATGATTGCCCGTGTATTGTGGCGCTGCCGATTGAAGACGGTAATCCGGATTTCATTGAATGGATCGCAGGGCAGGTCGGACCCTGAATTATCCCTATAAACGATAGGGTTATCATGCCGTAATACGGTTGGGAGACAACGAGAGTGCAGGCCAATGAAAGATGAACGTGGATTATACTATTACCCGTTTCCCGGAAACAAGCGGGTTCGGATGTACGTGCGGCAGCCCGCTGATGAGCCGGAGTTCCGCATGTGGAACCAAGACGACAGCCAGATGTGGGATCAGCATGGCTGGGTGCCCTATTCCGCGATTGTGCAGGCCAAATCCCTGTACAAAGGCGGCCCCTTCGACCCGGACCGGGCATATGACCCAGAGGCGGCCAAGGCGTTGATCGCTGAGAATGGATAGTTGGAAAGAGTGCCTGATTCGATATTTCGTAGTTCATTTCATAGCTGTTTGCGGGAGCGTTGCCGATGTTTATTGTGCAGGGGATATGCGGTCTGGCGGCCTTTGTCGCCGTAGCATGGGTGTTGAGTGAGAATCGGCGCAAAGTGCCGGTGAAAATGGTCATTGTCGCAATTGCAGCCCAACTTCTGGCGGGGGTTGTGCTGCTGAAAGTGCCACTTTTCAGACAACTGTTTATGGGGCTCAATGCCGTGGTGCTGGCGCTGGCCGAATCGACCCAAGCCGGCACCAGTCTGGTTTTCGGTTATCTGGGAGGCGGGCCCCTGCCATTTGAAGCCACTGCACCGGGCAATGTCTTCATTCTCGGGTTTCGTGCATTGCCCCTGGTGCTGGTGATCAGTGCTCTGTCAGCCCTGCTTTTTTATTGGGGTGTGCTGCAACGGATCGTTCGGGGGTTCGCGTGGTGCTTGACCCGGACCTTGCACATCGGCGGTACCGAAGGATTGGCGGTGGCGGCAAATGTCTTTGTCGGAATGGTCGAAGCCCCATTGCTGATTCGTCCCTATCTGCTGAAAATGACCCGCAGCGAGTTGTTCACCATGATGACAGCGGGCATGTCCACCATAGCCGGTACGGTAATGGTGCTCTACGCTTCTATTTTGGGAGACGTTATCCCTGGCGTTACAGGTCACATATTAACGGCTTCCATCATCAGCATGCCGGCTGCCATCGTGATCTCCAAGGTCATGATCCCGGAGACATACGCCCTTACAACCGGAGATCTCCACGCGCCCCACCACTCCCTCAACAGCATGGATGCCGTGACCCAGGGAACACTCCAAGGGGTGCAGCTGCTGATCAATATTTTGGCCATGTTGGTTGTCCTGGTGGCTCTGGTCCATCTCGTCAATACTATTTTGGGATTATTTCCCAACTGGACAGGCGCGCCTTTGACGCTTCAAGGCATCTTCGGCTATGTGATGGCGCCTGTGGTTTGGCTGATGGGCGTGCCGTGGTCGGAATCGCACGCGGCCGGCGCTTTGATGGGAACCAAAACCATCCTCAATGAATTTATCGCCTATTTGGATTTGGGGAATCTGCCGCCCGAAGCACTCAGTGCAAAGAGCAAAATCATTATGACTTATGCCTTGTGCGGATTTGCCAATCCCGGCAGCCTGGGGATCATGATCGGCGGGTTAGGGACTATGGCGCCGGAAAGGCGTGGAGAGATTGTCTCGTTGGGACTGCGCTCCATCGTGGCCGGAACCTTGGCCACCTCCATGACCGGGGCGGTGGTCGGCCTCCTTGGGATATAGCTCCACCCTTAGAGTCGTGCTCGTGGTCAAACGTGAATCATGGCATGGCCGACAAGATAGTGGCCCCTATTGTTGCCAAAGATATAATCCGCTGAATGCGGACAGGGCGTGATTACAATTCCAACAGTACTTTTTTGACCAGATTGCCGTCGGCCTTGGCCCCGAAATGCTGCATAATCGGCTTCATGGCCTGCATCTTGTTGTTGAAATCGTCAAAGTTGATGTGTGCGCTAATCCAGGCTATAATATCTTGCTCGGTTGCCATTTGGGGCAGGTAACCTTGGACCACCTGCATGAAGGGGGTGGGCTCTTGGGCACCCGATTTTTCCATAACCTCTTTTTCCGATTTGACCAGTTTTTTGATGATATTGATGACGCCGGCATCGCTGATCTGCTTTTCAGCCTGTCGCCCGAACTCTCCCATGATGACCCGCAATGCGTCCTTTTTCACGTCATCCTTGGCCTTCATGGCGGCAACCAGATCAGCCTTGATTTTTTTCTGCAAGTTCATATTTACTTTCCTTTCGTTATTATACCCGGATCAATAATAGTACCAGATCGATCTGTATTTGCGCACCTGTTCCCCCATAGCCTTTAGCCGCTTGAGATAGCTATAGATGGAAACGTCAGTGTAGACGTAGGTGTCCACCAGAGTCAATTTTTTTTCCCAAGGATGAAATTCATACACCCGGCGTCCATTGGGTAAAATCGAAATGACATTATGGTGTTGGGAGGCGTCCAGGTAATTTTTTCCCAGGCCGGGGACATTGAAAACGGCCTCATCCGTGCGCACCGTTCCGGGCATCAGGCGGGCCTCTTCTTTTTGCTCTTGCAAAAGCCGGGCGATGGGGACCCGAAAATCATCGGTTTCATCTTTTCCCTTGGTGTTGAAGGTATAATAGGGCGTCACGCCGATGAGCCGTAATTTCTGACGCAGGGCGGTCGCTTCAAATTTTCGGGAGTTGTAAAAAGTGTAGACCAGCTGGTTATAGACATTGATGCCTGAACGACGGAATTTTTGTACCGCCTCCATGGCTTCGGGGGTGATTTCATATTGGTGTTCGAAGTGGGTGACGATGACCACTTCGCGCTTTCCCGGTATGTGGTGCCGGCCGACGATCTTGGCAAGGGCGTCGGTGACGCGTTGGGGCAGGGTCACCGGGGTTCTCGTGCCGATACGAATCCTTAGAATATTCGGGTTGGCGCTGAGGCGGCGCAGCAGATACTCGATTCGGCTGTTGGAGAGCAGAAAGGGGTCTCCACCTGTGATCAGCACCTCAGTGATCTCCCGGTTTTTGGCGATCCAGTCGATGGCCCGGTTAACCACTTTGGTACTCACCGCCGCCGTTTTGGAGTCTGTATTTTCGATCTGCCAGTTGCGTTGGCAGTAAACGCAAATTTGCGGGCAGGTCAGTACGGGTTTGAGAATGACGACGTTGGGATAACGCCTTGTGATGGCTTCAATGGGCGATGTGTCATTTTCCAGCATGAAATCCATGGATTTGCATCCCAGCTCTCTTGCCTTGCCGATGGACTGCACATAGTTCAAGCTGGGGATGACTTGTGCACGTAAAGCCTTGTCATGGGCGCTGTCGGGACGGTTGTCGAGCAGCGCAAGATAATATGGCGTGATGCCAAAAGGCACCTTGGCCTCTTTGGCGGCTTTTACGGCTTGGTACTCGTCATCGCTGATTCGAACCAGTGATGCCAGCATATCCGCATCACGAATGATATGGCGGCAATGCCATGACCAGTTGTTCCATTCCAGTTCTGTGGCGTCGAATTTTTTCAGGATGCGCAGTTTGTTTCGGCTGCGCCTTCGGATCACTGCAGCGTCCAGGCCGCTGGCGTAGCGCTCCATAAAATTGCGTCCTGTTTTGGCCATGCGCGACAGGTCGCTGGAGCGCAGGCGGGCCGCTTTTTGGCCTTGGTGCTTGAGAAACGCCGGAACCTGGTCCGGGTATATGCCCGTGCGCTGGGCAATGCCGCGCACCAGGTGATCCAGTTCGGCAAAAAATCCGGATGATGGCGCCTCCTGGTCTCCAGGCAGGCGGCCGTTGGCCAGGGCTTCGAGATAGGCCGGAAAGCTGAATTTGGCCAGTGACGCGTTGCGCTTGGAGAAAAGATTGTTCCAGGCATCAACCGCATCATGGGTCAGTACCCATTCCAGTGACGGCATATCCGGAGTTTTATCGTATATGTTGACCAGTATGGCGGTCAAGGCCGTACGAACCTTGTTGCGTTTGGCTTCAAGATCATTTTTCGAAAGCAAAATATCCCGTATTTCGGGCACCATATCAAGAATACGCAAGGTGCGTCTGCGAAATTCTTCCTGTTTGTCCGCTCGGTGATTCTTCACGCAGTGAACTCCTGATTTTACAAAATGGCCGTTTATACTACTCTTGCGATTATACTACTCTTGTATTGGGGGGGTGGATCGAAGGTAGTTAAATATAGCTGCCGCAAGTATTATGTCGAACAAGCCTGTATATGAAATTTTTAAATAATTGTCAAGCGTGTAGAGAAACCGCGTCATGAGCGGGTGGGGCTTCAATTACGGGGCGAAGCCATTATGAGACAGGGTGGGGTAAGTTGATATTTTAGAGTTATCGTACCGGCTTCTTGTCAGGTGGGGTTTAATTCGATATGTTTCGTAAGACCAACTTGATGATGGACGTATCGTTAAAATTCAAAAAAGGATGTTGTTGTCATGCGTTTGCTGCTTATTGAGGACGATCAGAAAATATCCTCATTCATAATCAAGGGATTGAAGGCGGAAGGGTTTGCCGTTGACCACGCTTCGGATGGCGTTCGCGGCCTCGATTTGGGGCTTACCGAACCGTACGACATCATTATTGTCGATGTGATGCTGCCCAAACTTGACGGCCTCTCCGTGATAGAGAACCTGCGTAAACAAAAAATCACTGTTCCCATCCTTATCCTGAGCGCCAAAGATTCGGTGGATGATCGGGTGAAGGGACTCCAGCTGGGAAGTGACGACTATTTGTCAAAGCCTTTTGCTTTTGCCGAGCTCCTTGCCCGGGTTCAGGCGCTGATGCGCAGAGGTTCCCGCCAGACCGAAACCACGACATTGGAGGTTGCGGACTTAACGCTCAATTTGATCAATCGCGAAGTCTTTCGCGGCAAGCAAAAAATTGAATTGCAGCCGCTGGAATACTCCCTTTTAGCGTATTTGATGCGCAATCATGAGAAAGTGGTCTCCAAAACCATGATTATGGAGAATGTCTGGGACTACCATTTCGACCCCCAGACCAATGTGGTGGAAGCGCGCATCTGCCGCTTGCGAGACAAAATTGACAAAGGGTTCGACAAGAAGTTGATCCATACCGTGCGCGGGGTGGGGTATGTTCTTCGCCAAACTCAATAAACTGCGGCGGACACTGGCTTTTCGTCTTACGCTGTGGTACGCGCTGTTTTTTGTTCTCTCATCAGCCATCGTTTTTATCCTTTTCTACACGTTGATTGCTTCGGTGATTCAACAAAGGACCGACGAAGACCTGTTGGCAAAGCGCAATGAATTAGCCGGTATCTATGTTCTTCAAGGCGTTGACATGCTTCAGCGCACTGCGGCCTATCAAGCAAAGGCGGCCGGTGAAAAAAAGATGTTTTTCCGGCTTTTCTATAAAAGCGGGATCGTATTCTTTTCTTCGAACATGACATACTGGAAAGATATTGGTATCAACCGGTCTGCGGTGGAGTCCCTTTTGACCAAAGGCAACCATGTCTTCGTGACCCACGGGTTGCAAGGGCTCGATTACCATGCCAGGGTCATCTACGCGCGCATCAGCCCAACGATCATACTCCAAATGGGATATGCAATGGAGGATCAGGTGCGCATGCTGCAAGTTTTTCAGCAGATCTTTTTGGTAACCATGTCGGTTTTGTTGATTCTTGCCGTGGCGGGTGGATGGGTTATGGCCCGCAGGGCGTTGTCAGGTGTGGCTATGGTGACCCGTACCGCCCGGCAAATTTCGGAGGACGATTTAGAAACACGCGTGCCGGTGAGCCCTCGTAACAATGAAATCGATCGATTGGCCATAACGTTCAACCGCATGCTCGATCGAATACACCGTTTGGTAACCGGTATTCAGCAGATGAATGATAACATTGCCCACGATCTGCGCAGCCCCATTGCGCGTATTCGCGGCCTGGCGGAAGTGACGTTGACCAATACCCAGAGCGTTGAAGAATTTCAGCAGATGGCGGCAAGCACCGTTGAAGAGTGCGATCGGCTAATGGATATGATCAATACCATGCTGACCATATCGCGTACCGAGGCCGGCATGCATCCGGACGAATGCCTGCCGGTGGATCTGTCTGCCGTAATAGCCGACGCATGCGAACTTTTTCAACCGTTGGCAGAGGACAAGACCATTGAGCTCGAGCCAAAAATCGAAGGGGAGAATTTTGTCCACGGCGATCCACGGTTATTACAACGCATGGTCGCAAACTTGCTTGACAACGCAATCAAATATTCCAAACACGGGGGGCATGTTACGGTGGGCTTGAGCCCCTGCTCCGACAACCGTATTCGTATGACTGTCGCAGATGACGGGATCGGGATCGAAGATCAGGAGCGGTCCCGGATTTTTAACCGTTTTTACCGGGGGGACCGAAGCCGCACCTTGGGCGGCGCCGGGTTGGGGCTCAGCTTTGTCCAAGCTGTTGTGCGGGCCCATGGCGGCCATATTCAGGTGCAAAGCAAACCCCATGAAGGCACCCTTTTCACCATTGAACTCCCAAAACTCGATTCAGCGATAAAGCCCTAGGCCAATGTGTTGAAAAAGCCGGAGGGCTTCAGAGTCAAGGCGGAAAGGGTGAAGTCGTATTGCGATACTGCGAACCCTTGACAACGCAGGATCTGAGGTCCTTTATGACGAGATGGTAATGTTTGGATCATCTCAACGTAATATAGTTGCTTTACATATGGTCAATGTAAAAAAACGAAAATGTTATCCGTATCAAGGAGGTAAGGTTATGCGCAAATTGAAACACTTTGCGATTATTATGATAGTGGGGCTCTTTTTCATCTCTGCAGCCGGCTGGGAACCAGCGTTGGCAAA
>JASFKE010000054.1:0-11997 GCA_050118795.1 Desulfobacteraceae bacterium
TGATGGCGATACAGGGCAACGCATCATTGGCCTTGACCAAATTATTTCCACACCACCCGGCCTATGAACGATTGAGAAACATTACCACCTATGTCCACGATGCGTCTAGTTTGACCAAGCAATTGCTCGGATTCGCGCGTGGCGGCAAGTATGAGGTCAAACCCACCGATCTGAACACACTTGTGGAAAAAACAGCCAAAATGTTCGGGCGGACTAAAAAAGAGATCACCATCCGTATCCAGCCCCAAATTGACATTTGGGCCGCAAAAGTAGACCGCGGACAAATTGAACAGGTACTGTTAAATTTACTGGTTAACGCCTGGCAAGCCATGCCCGAAGGCGGTCAGATTACGATTAAAACGGACAATGTGGTGCTCGACCCCGCCTATGCCCGGGCTTATAACATCAAACCCGGCCAATATATCAAAACGTCGGTCGCCGATAATGGCATCGGTATCGACAAGTCCACCCAAAACAAAATTTTTGAACCTTTTTTCACGACAAAAGACCGGGCACGGGGAACAGGGCTGGGTCTTGCATCCGCTTACGGTATTGTCAAAAACCACGGTGGCAACATTAGCGTCTACAGCGAACTGGGTATCGGCACCACTTTCACTTTCCATCTTCCGGTATCTCAGCAAAATCCGCCCGCCCCCACCGTATCAGATCAGAAGGTACTCACCGGTGCGGAAACGGTGTTGATCGTGGATGATGAAAAGATGGTGATTGATGTCGCCCAAGAGATGCTCAAGGCGGTGGGCTATTGCACTGTGACGGCATCCAGCGGCGAAGAGGCCTTGGATATTTATCGGAAAGAACAAGAGAAAATAGACATCGTCCTTCTGGATATGATTATGCCCGGACTGAGCGGCGAGGGCACCTTTGGCCGGCTCAAGGAGATCAATCCCGATGTGGTCGTTTTACTTTCAAGTGGATACAGCCTTGACGGAAACGCCTCCCGGATCCTTGATTGCGGTTGTAATGGATTTATTCAAAAGCCCTATAATATCGAAGAACTATCGACCAAAATTCGCGAAGTTCTGGACAACCCGGCAGGATGTCGCAAAATGTAAATTTATGTTTTCCCAAACCCTATGCCTCCCGGTACGGTTTGCCGCACTCTTTGCAGCAACCGGTCTCTTCATCGACAACGCCGATGCAACTCTCATCGCTGCAAAGGATTCGCCGCATCCATTCGTCATCTGAAACGGTCTCTTCGTCTGCGTCATCTTCCACCCCATTGTTCTCATCTATGGCGTTATGCGTATCATCTTCCTTGGGACCGGCACCAGAGGCTGTACCATCGCCTTCCGGTACATCGAAGCCTTTGGGCAGTTCCCCTTCATAGGGCTTTCCACACTCTCGGCAACATCCATCGGCGCCAATGGTGCCGATGCAGCTCTCATCGCTGCACAATACGCGACTGTCCCACTCCAGATCAATGTTCCGCTTATCCTTTTTATCGCCCATGATAACACTTGCTCCTTTCTCATTCTTAATCGGACATGATAAGTTTCATACCTGATGCTCACTGACATTGTAAATATTAATCCGGCATCCCGGGATAACGAGACGTCCCATACAACGGCGTCTGCCTTTTGCCGGCTGACCGCAATCGTGTTGGCCAAGCGGCGGTGTTTCCAATCCCCCCCAATGGCGCCTGGCGATCCAGGATTGCCAATTGACAGGGAACGGGCAATCCACTATAGGTAGACGCCGTTGATATTTTTCTCTTTTTGACGGAAACCTCGAACCGGAAGGCGTACCAGGGGTGAATCAACCAACCAGACGTTTAAAAATCGGTCGGAACGATCCGTGTCCCTGTGGCAGTGGTAAAAAATTCAAAAAATGCTGCATGGGCAAAACCAATATGGAGCAACCCCTAACGCACCCCCACAAATCCAAAATTCGGCTCAAATCCGAAGCTGCTTTGGAAGCGATCAGGCGCTCAGGCCAATTGGTCATTGAAACGCTGGACCGGGTTGAACAGCACCTAAAGCCCGGCATAACGACTGATTCCATTAACACATTGGTGCATGAGTTCACCATTGAAAACCATGCCACCCCGGCACCTTTAAATTACCGAGGATATCCCAAAAGCGTTTGCGTCTCTGTCAACGAAGTGATTTGCCACGGTATTCCGGGAGAGCGCATCTTAAAGGACGGGGATATTGTAAATGTAGATGTCACTTCAATTCTAAACGGCTATTATGCGGATGCCAATAAGACCTACTTCATCGGCACCCCCAGTCAAAAGGCGCAAAAAATCGTCGAAGTGGCGCGGCAGAGCCTGAAAGAAGCCTTGAAGATGGTGCGACCGGGCAATACCGTGGGTGACATTGGCTGGGCCATCCAAACCTATGCTGAAAGCAACGGCTGTTCCGTAGTCCGCGAGTTTGTGGGCCATGGTGTGGGCTATGACTTTCACGAACCTCCTCAAATTCCACACTTCGGACAACGCGGGGATGGCGTTCAACTGGTTCCGGGCATGGTGTTTACCATTGAGCCCATGATCAACCTGGGCGGTTATGAATTGATCATTTTGGACGACCAATGGACGGCCGTAACCAAAGACCGCTCCCTTTCCGCTCAATTTGAACAGACCATCGCGGTCACCGAACAGGGATACGAAAGCCTTACCCCTTATCCGTTATAGTTCAGCTTGCACCATATACCCCAAAACTCCAGCATGCCACGATCATCCCCACCCCAGCGATCGCTGCAGCTAGCTGGACGGTAAATCCCGGTGGTTCTTTGTATTTCCAACCATACCCTGCGCCGATAATCAATCCGGAACCAAATCCTGACAAATGGGCCATCAAATCGGAATGGGGGGAACCCCCCAAAAATCCCAGCAGCGCCAATCCCCCGGCAAGGGGCAGCCACATCCGCCACGACGACTGAGGGATCCTGGCATGACGCCAAAGATTCAACGCGACGCAAATCCCCAGAGCACCGAACACAGCGGTTGAAGCGCCAATGGCGACATGCCCGTGCCGGTACCACATCGCCGTGGCCATATTCCCCGCGGCACCCGTGAGCAGGATCATGAACCAGCCCATACCCCAACCGCAGATGGAAGCCACCACGGTGCCGAACAGAGCCATTGCCGCCATATTATTGATCACATGGGCCCAGTCCTTATGGAGCAGCAATGCGGTGATGCTCCGATACAGATCACCTGACACCATTTTCGCGGCATCCGCCCCAAAGATCTCCACGAACACCTGGCGCTCATAACCCGGGGAGACGGCCCAGTGAATCAAGGCCAGAAAAGGAACGACATACACGGCGGAATAGGTTTTGACAACGGGTGCGACCGGGGGGCGTTTTGACAGTTGCGGGGATGGGTTTTCGCTTAAATAGAGGGCAACGGCCTTAATGGCGGCCGCACGGTGATGAGCCGAAACCGTGACAGCCCACTTGGAGCCTCGACGCTGGATTTGGTGGGAGATATCGGCAGACGCCAGGATCAGCCCATAGACCTGGGCCTTTTCAAGGGAGAGGCGGGCAAACAAAGCCCTCATGGCGCCGCCGGGTGCGGTGGCAAAACAAATCGCATAAAGATTGGGTGGTTAACATCAATCGGGCGTATCCGTTTCATCTCCGTTTTCGCTGTCACCGTCCTCTTGCTCTTTTTGATCCTCATCAGATTCATTCTGATGATCGCGAAGCATCGCTTCTTCACGCATTTTTTTTATCATTGCCGCGTATTGTATACGCTCGGTAACATTCAAGGCATCGATGACAATCCGCGCCATCTTTTCACCGCCCAGTTTGAAATAGAGTAACAAGGATTCGAGAACCTTGGGGTCATTCTGCATTGGCGCGGACAGATAGGGCAAAATACGGCGAAACGGAATCTCGTACTCTTCTGGAATGCTGAACTTCTGATCCATGTCGATCTCCTTAACTCTGTGTATCATAAAATCGGCACGAAAATACAATCAAGTCCGCTAAAAAGTAAAGGCTTAATTGGATACTTGGGCAAAATTGATTTGATTGCCGGCAAGCAGAAAAATACGCGCCGACATCAGTTGACACTATCCCCTGTTATTTATTATAAATGAGGGGATCGCCATGGTATCGCATCCAACCGCATAGGCTTCACCGACGACCTGTATCCTTTCTCGCATTTCCATCTACCTGAACCGGAGGAAATTCACTACCGAAGGAATTTTACAATTGGACAAACCCATTGACCATTTTCGGAATCTGCGTCTTCAGTCACTGAAAATTGTGGATCTGACCAATCAGGATCTTGGTTTTTAGATAGACCGCCTCATGGAAAGAGATCGTATGGCCAAAAAAATGACCCATACCAAACCGAAAAGCGATACTCTCCAAGCACTGAAAAAGGAGGTGCAAACATACAAATCGGAGTTGAAGAAAGCCGAAAAAGAGAACGCCGAGCTCCGAAAAAAGATTGAGCAAGATCTGAAGTATAAAAAGCAGCTGATCTACAATGATGAGAAATACCAACAAATCATAGAGAGCATCCAAGAGGGCTATTTCGAGACAGACCTTGATGGCCGCATCACCTTTTGCAACAAGGCGTTGTCGGATATTTCCGGTTACACCAAAGAGACGCTCATCGGTGCACTTTTCCGTGACTTCACGCCACCTCGCACCGCCCGCGCCATGCAAGCGATTTTCGGTAACGTCTATAAATCGGGAAAAGATGCCAAAGTCAGCAACTATGAAGTATTTCATAAACAGGGACACACCTTGATTATTGAATTTGCCGCAGCCCTGGTCAAAAACCAGGAGGATGTCCCGATTGGATTCAGAGGTGTGCTCAGGGACGTTTCCAAACAGGTCAAAGCCGCTGAAAAAGAGCTCCGCATGCGGGATCAGCTGCAGCAAGCACAAAAGATGGAGGCGTTGGGAACCCTGGCCGGCGGACTGGCCCACGGCTTTAATAATGTACTGATGGCCATTCAAGGAAATCTATCCATCATGCGCATGAATCCTCCACAAAATCCGAACATGCTCAAACATCTGGACCGCATCAATCAATCCACTGAAAAAGGAAGTCGTCTGGCCAAAGAGATACTCAGTTTTGCCAAAGTGGGCAAATATGTGGTGATGCCCACCGATTTGAATAAAATTCTAAAAAGCACCTCCAAAATGTTCATGAGATCAAACGCCCGTCTACAGGTTCATGAAATCTACGAAAAAAAGCTAAGGCAAACACTTGTTGACAGGGTTCAAATTGGTCAAGTCCTGCTCAGCCTCTATATGAACGCGGCCGAGGCCATGCCCGAAGGGGGCGATCTCTACCTTCAATCGGAGAACATCTATTTAGATCAAGCCTATACCCAGCCATACGCCAGCGCCCCCGGCTGGTATGTGAAAATATCGGTTACCGACGCGGGCCCAGGGCTCAATGAAGAGGCCAAACGTCGGATATTTGAACCTTTTTTCTCCCCTTTCAGGCCCATTCGGTATGAGGGATTGGGACTGGCCGCCGCCTACGGAACGATTAAAAGCCATAATGGCATTATCAATGTCTACAGTGAAGAGGGCCACGGCACCACCTTCAATATCTATCTGCCCGTACTGAAGAAAGAGTCCCCCGGAGAACCTGTTGAGGCAAAGCACAACAGAGGCAGCGAAACGATTCTAATCGTGGATGACGACCCATTGGCCTCTCAAATCGGGCGCGACATTTTAGAACGACAGGGGTATCGTGTCATGATGGCTGACGATGGCTCCGAAGCCCTTGAGATCTATTCCGATTACAAAGATCAAATCAATGTTGTGCTGCTGGATGTCATCATGCCGGATCTGGATGGAGGCCAGGTTCTTCGGGAATTGAAAAAGCACAATCCCAATGTACTGGTGATCGTGGCCAGCGGCTACAACGTGAACCGCCAGGTCCAAGAGATGCTCGATTATGGATGCGTGGACTTCATTCAGAAACCCTTTCACTCTCAAACCCTGTCATTGAAAGTACGCATGGCATTAGACAGAGAAGCCATCCCACCGGTGGTGGTTCGCTTGATATCGTAGTTGAAAAACGGCGGCGCTTCGGTTAAAAGTCCAGGGATATAGAGTTGTAATAAATGCTTAAGGGGCTATTTCTTATTGCGGGAGCGACATATGACACAACAAATTGATGCCCACTCATGGGTTTATGTATTGGTGCAAAACCCGGGCAGCGACGACCACATCGTAGGCCAAATGGACTCAGAAAATGAGATCTCTTTTATCCCCATGTTTTTAAATAAAGAGGCAGCGTTTCAAAGCGTTATCCACATGGTCAAAGAGAAGGGGCAAAAATATGAAATCCAGGCCATCATCTATGAAGACCTGGAAAAATATGCATCAAAAGGCCGGTTTATCCTGTTTGTGATCGACGCCGAAGGCAAGGTCATAGATAAGCGAGTCCCTTTTCAAACCACTCAGTGAAAAAGCCGGCATATGACTAGGGGACTTGTTTAGCTGTCAACAGCTTTTCAACGATCCGCTTGCGCCGCAGGAATTCACTGGGGTTGCGACCCTTGTGGGTGAGAATATGCTCAAGGTATTTTTTCTGTTTTTCAATGGTCTCGCGATATAGGTTCTTAGCCACGCCCCAGCGCCGGGCAAAATGCGCCTGGGCCAGTTTATCGTAGCCGCCCAGTTGGTGTTTCAACCGCTTTTCAACCATCGGGAAAAATGCAAGGGTATGGGTCAACAGGTCCATCTCGTCCCTGTAGTCGCTCACCTGCCCCTCCTCAAATTCCCGATAGAGATAAAAAAGTTTTTCAAGATAAGTACGATCAGCCATCTGTCCGATCAAATCCGCGCAACCCAACAGCTTGGCCAGCAACCCAACCGTACGGGATGGAAAACGCACTGTGGACACATCCACAGCCAGATCGGTGCAATGGATCATCAACTCGCAAGCCTCGATTCCCTCTGACGTCAAACCGAAGCGGTGACCATACTGCTCTATAAACGCCATGCTCCGCTCAACATGGACAGTGGTATATTTGGCCCCCGTTCCTGAGCTGTCCACCCTGTTTTGGATATACCCCGCATCATGGGCCAGGGCACCGACCAAACCGATGAATATTTCGCCGGGTTTGATACGGCTGCCCGTCAAGACAGCACCGTGTATCAACCTCATCATGGCCAGCATGGTATCGGTAATGTGCCTCAAATCATGATAATGGGTATTGCAGGCCCGTTCACCGGGCCACTGCCCTTGATAAAGGCTCATCATGAAACCAAAGGCATTGGTCAGACGGGAGGGATCCGTTTGGGGCTGAATGAGGGTCATAATGAACAGCACCTCATCCAACACCGCATCCGGCGAATCCATATCCACGTAGTCCGCTAGTAGCCTTCCACTATAATATGGCGGATTCATCTGCAATCAACCGGCATAATTTTGTCATATTGGTCCATATATCTTCCAGTCGATATAATATATCTTTACACGCCCCGGGACATGCTGCAACTTAAAAACACCTTCAAATGTTTGCAATTGTCTGCCGCACTTGATAATTGGTATAAACATGATGAAACGAATCATAACCCGACCCGACTTTGACGGCATTGTCTGCGCCGTTTTGCTTAGGGCTGTTATCGGCCATCATCTTGAAATCCTGTGGACCCAACCCGGCGATATGCAACACGGCCGTATAGAGGTGGGCCCCGGGGATATTATTGCCAATCTTCCGATCTGGGGCAACTGTGCTTTGTGGTTTGACCACCATGTCTCCAATGCACCCAAAGCTTCCTATAATGGGCTTTACCGGGTGGCGCCTTCGGCTGCGGGATTGATCTATGAGTACTATCAAGATGAGATCGATCCTCGGTTTCAGACCCTCGTCCGGCAGGCCGATAAAATTGACGACGCCCAACTGAATCTTGATGAAATACTGCACCCTGAAAAATACCCTTATCTTCTGCTCTCTATGACAATATCCGCAAAACATGCATCTGACTTTAGCTATTGCGACGAAATAGTGAAACTTTTAAGCACCCTTTCCATCGACGAGGTCTTGTCGAACCCAAGGGTCAAACGGCGATGCGATGGGGTATTGTCAAAAAACAGGGCCTATGAAGTGCACCTGAAAAAGCACACCCGAACCCAAGGAGTGATCTCCATAACGGATTTTCGTGGAATTGATCCCCCCCCCGACGGCAACCGGTTTTTAATCTACTCCCTCTTCCCGGAAACAGTGGTCAACATGAAAATATTTCATGAAAACTCAAAAACAGTGGTGAAGTTGGGACACAGCATCTTGAATCGTGGCTGCAATGTTAACGTTGGCAATTTACTATCTAATTTTGGCGGAGGCGGCCATCGGGGCGCAGGCGCATGCCGAATTGATGAACCCGAAGCAGAGCAGGTAATTCAAAGTATATTGGAGGCCCTCATCGCGAACAAACTTGACAGTTAGAACGCTACAAAGATATCAATAGACCATCCCCGCATCATTAGCCATCACCCGCTGCTTATTGAAAGTGGACCTCTGGCGCCTTTAATGATATAACAGGTCCCAAGTTAGGCTTCAACAAGTTAGGCTTCAAATTAGAAGGGTAAAAAACAGTGCTGCCCCGTAAGGATCCCTGATCGGCTTCCGGCTGATTTGGATTGGAAGGAGAGGACCCCATGGCGAATAGAATGAAATTTGGGTTGCCGGACCGCGGTCATGAGACACCCTGGAACCCGGAAAAGGCCCTTGCCATCGCATTGGCCGAGAAAATGGAATTTCTGAACCGGTATCCTAAATACCTTGAATTTCAAAAAGAAATTGATCGATTATTGGATAAAGCCGGCAACCCTGAAAACCGGATGACCGTGTTGGCCATGCTTTTGGAGGGTAAGCTTATAGATCTCCATCAACAGCTGCAAAAACTCAATAAGCTTCTGCTCAAATCCGGAGCGAAGCCGGACGTGGACAGACACTCGATCACAAATTCCAACCTCTCCAGAATATCATACAACTGAAAAGGGGAGATTGGATCGACGAACGGGCGCATCAAACCGGCACCTTGCCCGGCGCCCATGTTCGTTATTTAGGAGACAGACAAAAGAAAGGTTCTCAAATTCACTTTCTGATTCTGAATCCGTAATTTATTCCTTATATTGAGACGATAAGCCTCAACGGTTCGAGGGGAGAGGCCAAGCAGGCTGGAGATCTCACGGGTCTTTTTGCCTTGTCGAATAAAATTGGCGGTTTTACGCTCAGCCGGCGTCAAATTGTAATAATCAAGGGAGAGGCGTCTTGAAAAGGCCGATGTGACATCGCTTAAATTGGACTCCAAGATGCTCACATAAGCCTGTTGACGCTCATCCACCGCCAACTCCTTGAGTTTATCCAAATAGGGCAGCACAAACTCTTTGATGTTGCACATCACCTGTTCTTCAAACTCTTGTTTATCAACTTCGCGGCGCTTCAATAGAACCTTGAGGGCGGTATTGGTCTCTTCCAGGTTGCCCTTCTCCATCTCCAGGTCAACCTCATGCTCTTTCAAAATGCGCTCGGTTTCTCTACGCTCCAGAATCTCTCTTTGCAGATCGGCATTGGCTTGTGTCAATTCAGCCGTCCGGAGCTTGACCAGCGCTTCCAATTCAGTGCGGGTCTTGTCCGGGGACCTGCGACTCTCAACGATTTCGGTAATGTCGCGGCAAGCGCCTTGCTGGAACATGAACCGGCTCTGGGAATCGAACTGGATCGAGCCGTGCGCCTCAAGCCAACGGATTTCACCCGATTTAGAAACAAACCTAAATTGCTGGATATGGGAGCGACTCTCTTTTTGGGTCACAATCTCTAAATACCGCCCAGCCACCCGATTTCGATCTTCGATATGGATGAGATCGGTAAACTTTTTACCAATGAGCTCGGCCAGGGTGTAGCCGTATTGGGTGATGGCCTTATTCAGCGCAATGATTACGCCGGACTGATCCAGGGCATAGACAACGTCCGGAACATTATCGGCCAGCAGCCGGTGCATTGGAACCGCTGTTGCCGGTGCTAGGTGCAAATCTTCGGAGGCGCCGGACGGTGAAACTGCCGTTGGATCCGGGCCGGGGGATGACGCCCGGCCTTTTTTTGAATTGCGGATATCCATAGGTTCCAAGATTATCGGAAAACGAATACCGATGTCAAATGTCGAGCACCGGATGCAACGATAGGGTTTGCCCTTGCCATCAGAGAGAAACAAAGCTATGCAGAGCTAAAAAAATGGTACGGTTGATTCGCATCACGCAAATGACAGAGAGATAAAATGAAACTCGGAATTATCGGATGCCCCCAAAGCGGTAAAAAAACAGTGTTTGAAGCCCTGACCAAAACCCAGGTGGACGCCGCCCAACGCAAAGAGACCCGCATCGGGATGGTCCAGGTGCCCGATGAACGGGTGGGAATTTTGTCCGCCATGTATAAACCTAAAAAAACCATCTATGCCCGTGTGGAGTATCTATTGCCGGCGCCGGCCGAAAATGTCAAAGAGGGCTCCAAAGAGCAGAGCATCTGGACCCAGGCCCGGGACTGTGATGCCCTAATCCATGTGGTGCGCAATTTTAAATCCTATGGCACCGAAGCGCCGGTACCGGAAAAAGAGATGCAATCCATCGACGATGAGTTAATTTTTTCAGACTTGGTGGTGGTTGAAAAACGATTGGAGCGGTTGGAGCTGGACCAAAAACGGGGCAAAAAACCCAACCCTGAGGAGATATCACTTTTAAAAAAATGCCACGAGCAACTGAACCGGGATAAACCCCTGCGGGATATTCCGGAGCTGTCCACTGCGCGGGTGCTTAGGGGGTATGCCTTTTTATCGGCCAAGCCCATGCTCATCGTGTCCAACAATGACGATGAAGACGACATACCTCCCCAGTGGCTGCCAACCGAAAACGGTTTGATGGTGCGTGGAAAACTGGAGCAGGAGTTGTCCTTGATGGAGCCCGAGGAGGCCGAAGCTTTTTTAGAGGATTTCGGCATCACCACCACGGCCGTGGACCGCGTGATTGCCAGATCATATGAACTGCTGGGGCTGATCTCTTTTTTTACCGTGGGCGAAGACGAGGTTCGCGCCTGGACGATCAAACGCAATACGGCCGCTCAAGAATCAGCCGGCGTAATCCACAGTGATATTCAGAAAGGATTCATTCGCGCAGAAGTATTGGCCTATGACGACTTGATCTCTGCCGGCAGTTACGGCCAGGCCCGCAAGTCGGGCACCGTTCGTTTGGAGGGCAAAACCTATGAGGTCAAAAACGGCGATATCATCAACTTCCGGTTCAACGTATGATCCTGACAACCCCCTTGCAGCTTCCCGCCCATCTTTGTGCAGACCCAAATATGTTGAAGCGTGTCACAGAGCGCTTTCCCATGCGGGTCACCCCCCACTACCTCTCCTTGATCCGGGCAGTTGACGACCCCATCGCAAAACAGGTGCTCCCCGACGCCCGGGAACTCGACGATCACCGGTCGGACCCGGATCCGTTGAAGGAAGAGTCCCAAGCGCCGGTTGCCCAAATCGTTCACCGTTACCCCCACAGGGCCATCTTCCTGGTATCCAACCAATGCCCCGCCTACTGCCGATTTTGCATGCGAAAACGGCGCATTAACCATGATGCACAGGTGACTCCCGAGGCCATCCGTCAGGGCATTGACTACATCGGCAGTACCCCCCAAATCAATGAAGTCATACTCTCGGGCGGTGACCCTTTCACGCTTTCAGACGCCCGGTTGGTAAAAATTTGTAAAGCGCTGCACAGCATACCGCATCTGCGCATCCTGCGGATACATACCCGGATTCCCAATTCATGGCCCCAGCGCATCACCCGGGAGACGGCCAAAGCCTTGAGCCAATTTCATCCATTGTATATCAATATCCATTTCAATCATCCCGACGAAATCACCCCCCTTGCACGGCAGGCCTGCGCCATGCTGGCCGACGCCGGCATTCCACTGGGGAGCCAGACCGTCATGCTGCGGGGTGTGAACGACGATGCCGCCACTTTGCATCGGCTTTTCCAAAGCTTGCTGG
>JASFKE010000055.1:0-11985 GCA_050118795.1 Desulfobacteraceae bacterium
ATTCAATGGGGCCAATCAAAGGCGGCGAGGAACTCAAAGAGGTTAAAACCGGCAACGAACGCAAAATACCCAGTTAAGGACCGTCAAAGCTTTAGTAGATTCAATTCCGTATCCAAAAAACATCAATCGTGATGTTTGGAATCCTGCAAGCAAAAAAGTTCTCGGCTATGTATTTCCACTCAATAATTCCGGACGGCACTCTTTCGCCAATCAGCTATTAGAGCAAGGAATAGACATGGAGGTAGTTATGGCGGAGAGGGTGGGATTCGAACCCACGATCCCGGGTAAACGGGATACCGCTTTTCGAGAGCGGGGCCTTCAGCCACTCGGCAACCTCTCCGCACCCGGGCCGTATCCAACGATCTGTTGGAATTTTGTGTAATACCGTGTTTGAAAATGGGTGTCAACGGCCTTAAGGGCGCTGGAAGCGTTAAAAAAAGCAGCCAACGTATAAATCAGGGCGCCATCATCTTTCGGACGGCTGGGGAGTAGTTGCCATCCGGTCCGTAAATTATTAAGGGCTTGGCAATCTCCAACCCCGGATTTGCGCCCATTTTGCCTTGGACTAGCGTCAACTTCGCCTCCTGGCTCTGGCGAGAGTGGATGTTCCGGACCCACTTCGGCTCTATGCCGGCCGAACGCATTTCGTAAAACAGATCCACTAAACGCGTGCCGGGATATATTATCGTAAAGAATCCGCCTGTCCTTAAGAAACTTCTTGAGGTCTGAACCAGATCATGGAGGCTTAAATGAATTTCATGCCTAGCAAGAGCCCTTTCATTGTTTGGATTTAAACGGCCACTGCTTGCCGGCCGGTAGGGCGGATTGCTGACGATCCAATCCACAGGGCCATCGATCATATCGTTGCTGAGGCAGCGGGCATCATGGTTCAAAATGGTGATTCTATCCTGCATGTGATTGACGCAGACATTATCCCGGGCAACCTTGGCCAAGTCATCTTGCAACTCAATTCCAAAAAGCTTTATGTGCGGATTACGAAACGCCATCAGGATCGGAACGATACCGCAACCCGTGCCGATATCCATAACCGTTTCCATTGGTTTGGGTTTGGGTACGGCGGCCAACAAAACGGCATCGATTGAAAACCGGTAGCCCTGGACCGATTGGTGGACTTTCACCTGGCCATTGAAAAATGTGTCAGTGGTGATTTTGCTTCCGTGGACCAAATCGTGAATCCAATCCTCAAGGGGTCTCAGTAGCGTGACACATCACGTCAAATGGATTGCCAACTTTCAAATGGGACCGATTTTAAACCGGATATGCTTGATCTGATCCCGACCCAACGCATGGTTCAGGCTTGTCATCAAATCGTTTTCCATAAACCGGAGGTGATGAAGCCAGGTGGAATTGGAAACATGTACCAGAAGTACATCGGTCTTGAAGGCCGCAGGCCAGGCATTGGCGGCAACGCTCTTTCCGACGGCCCGTTCCCATAAATCCCAGACCCGGATAAGGGATTGATCGGTGACAGGTCGATACTGGTGCATCACCTTGCCCAGCACATCGCCGATACCCGAAAATGTCTTGTTGGTCGTACGCTTTTTCATCTATAGCGGATACCCCATAAGAGTGAAACACGGTATATAGCGCTATTAATAAAGGATATCAAGTTTATAGGACGGCATTAGTCAGAGCCCCCATGACGGGATCCCCTTTTTGAATTTTACTTGACTTCGGATACCCCTGGACTTACAGTATGGCGTAATCAAAAACAAGCTGAAATTACAGGTAATCATAATCCAAAACCACAACATACCAAGGCTTCCGAGACCACTGACAGCTTCAATTTGTTTGTCGGGGGAATCATCGTATATGCTTTCCATATGACTAATATATAAGAGAAACAGGTGACGAAATTATGGCATGGGATTGGGATAAGTTGAATCAACAACAAAGACAGCATAAGGGTGGCCCGCCGCCCCAAGTGGACGATATTATAAAGCAATTTAAAAATATGAAACTCCCTGGTGGCACCCTTGCCATCATTATATTGTTAATTGCGGTGGTTTTGGCCTATTCGTCTGTATTTACGATTAAAACGGGATATGTGGGGGTTATTCAGCAGTTTGGCAAATATGTGCGCACCTCCCCTCCCGGCCTTAATTTCAAGCTCCCCTTCGGCATTGAGACCGTTACGAAAGTCTCCCAGGACAAGGTGGAAAAAGAGGAGTTTGGATTTCGATCGGAACGATCAACCCAAGACAGGCGCATCGGCGGTGGGGCCGATACATCGACAACATCTCTGATGCTCACCGGCGATCTGAATGTGGCACTGGTGCCATGGATCGTGCAATACAGAGTCAAAGACCCTTACAACTATCTGTTTAAGGTGAAAGATGTTCGCGGATTGCTCAGGGACCTATCCGAGGCGAGCATGCGTTTGGTCGTGGGTGATCGCAGCATAAACGAGGTCATCTCCAAACGCAGCGAAATCGCCAATGAAGCTGAAAAAGTGCTGCAAGATGAACTGGACAAGGCCCAAACCGGCCTTTTGGTGGTTAACGTCGAACTTAAACGCACCAATGTACCGGGTCCGGTACAGCCATCCTTTAATGAAGTCAACCAAGCTGTTCAAGAGAAGGAAAAGCTTATCTACCAGGCACGCGAGGACTATAACAAAGCCATCCCGGCTGCCCGGGGAGAGGCCCAACGGACCTTAAAAGCGGCCGATGGATACGCCCTTGATCGTATTAACAGGGCCAAAGGTGATGCAGCCCGGTTTGAGGCATTATACATCGAGTACATAAAGGCAAAAGATGTGACCAAAAGACGCCTCTATCTTGAATCCATCAAGAACCTGCTTCCGAAACTCGGTCCCAAATTCATTATTGATGAAGATCAAAATAATCTTTTGCCCCTTTTAAATTTTGGACAAACACAAGGTATTGAAAAATGAATATTAAAATAGTTGTGGGTGCCTTAGTGGCGCTGATCGCAATCGTGGGTCTGATGTGCGCATTCACCATAGATGAAACCGAGCAAGTGGTTATCACCCGGTTCAGCAAAGTTAACCGCACCATTCAATTGCCCGGCTTGCATTTTAAGGTTCCGCTGGTTGAGCGTAAAGTTGCTTATCCCAATAACCTGCAGGAGTGGGATGGTGATCCCGGGGAAATTCCGACCAAAGACAAAACGTACATTTACGTGGACACCTTTGCCCGATGGAAAATTGTCGATCCGGTGCTTTTTTTTAGAACCATCGGCACGGAAGCCAGGTTGGCCACAAGCCGGTTGAATGAAATCATCGATCCCGCAGTTCGCAATTTAATCACCTCCAACCGGTTAATCGAAACCGTGAGAAACTCAAATCGTGAATTGGATACCTTTGAGGAGGGCCTTACGACGAGCGACCAGCCTAACCGGCCTAAAAACTACATGATTACCATCGGTCGCACAAAAATTGATGAGATGATTTTGAAACAGGCCCAGCCTAAATTGAACAAGTTCGGTATTTCCCTGGTTGATGTCAAGATAAAGCGCCTTAATTACCGCGAGGAGGTGCGCCGGTCGGTCTATGATAGAATGATCGCCGAGCGTAAACAAATTGCCCAGAAATTCAGATCAGAGGGAAAAGGAGAGGCCCAGAAAATCTTGGGTGACAAGGAACTGGATCTCAAACGCATCAAGTCGGAAGCCTATCGCAAAGCCCAAGAGATCAAGGGTACGGCTGATGCCGAGTCAACCAAACTTTATGCAGAGGCGTTTGGCAAAGATCCTGAATTCTACTCTTTTGTAAAAACGTTGGAGATCTATAACGAAACCCTGGACAAAGAGAGCTCTCTGGTGCTCTCAACAGATTCAGATCTGCTTAAATACCTGAAAGGGTATAGTCTGGACAAGTAAACATCCCGATCATAAATTGCATAAAAAAAGCACCGACGCTCTCTATGCGCCGGTGCTTTGTTATATATAGGCTTTAAGATAATCAATCCAGAGTGCGGTATTACAAGAGTGCTTGCGCCCTTTGCCATTGCCGAATCAATTATCTCAAAGCCTATATACCATGTGGTTGAATCCCATCGCAGTAATCATTATTTGCCCTTTCTGCGCTGGTGCCGTGTGCGAGCTAATAGCTTGCGGTGTTTATGTTTACGCATTTTTTTTCTGCGTTTTTTTATAACACTGCCCAATGTCCCACCTCCTTTCAACTTTTTTAAGCTTTATGTAAACCCGATTTACATAGCACCATTAAAAAGCGTTTGTCCAACGCTTTTTTAATATAAACCTCGTATTTAGGCCTATTTATACGAAGGTTGGGTGACAGCATGGCAACTTGATAACCGAATTACCTTTACTCACACGTACCATTAACGGTTGCATTCGATTTGGAGCCAAATAGACAACACAAACTTATCCAATTGATATTGTTGTAATTGTATGATATTGGCCCAACATGGACACCAAATCCGGCTTAGCCCAATTCACCCCTGCTCAAATTGAGGAGGTCAACCAATCGGTAACTTTGGCCGAGGAGCTGGTCAGCAATTTCTATAAGATGTCTTCCAATGAATGGCTGCGGCCGAGATATGACGTAAAGACTCTGGCAGAACTCAGCCCCAAAGAGATTGTTGAGGAACCCTTTGCGCAGATTATTCGCTATCAAGGCAAGCCCAAAGGGGCTACCCTGGGATCGGAGTCATACGATTTTTACAAGATATGCATTCAGGACCACAACATCTTAAAAGCCTTAAAGGCCAAACCCCAACTGTCGCTCACTCCATTTTGTGTCTATATCGTCGCCCACGAATTGATTCACATCGTTCGCTTTAGCAAGTTCCTGCAAAGTTTTGATGCCAACTCAGATGAAATATTGGCCGAAGAAAAGCGCGTACACACTCTGACCTATGACGTAATATCAAAAGTTCAACTGCCAGGAATTGATCACGTGCTACGATATTACAGACGATGGCGTTAAATCCATAAAAATTAGAAGTGGGTTGAATTATATGCAAAAAGACGCCTTGACAATGAAAATTCACACACTATATTAGACCAGTTTTTGATCGGTGCATATTTCTAAGCAACCAAAATCAGGAGGTAGAATCGGAAATGCCGATCTACGAATATCAATGTAGTCAATGTGGCAAGTTGGAAGAGGTAATTCAGAAATTTTCTGACAAACCGCTTGAAAAATGCAGGCATTGTTCGGGCAAACTGCAAAAGCTCATTTCCCAAAGTGCTTTCCATCTCAAGGGAACCGGTTGGTATGTGACAGACTATGCCGGTAAATCCCCTAAAGACACGAACAACAAATCAGAGCCTGCGACTAATTCAAGCGCCGACTCTAAAGAGACAAAATCCGCGTCCAAAAACGCACCCAAAAATACCGAATAAATTGTAACCGTATAATTGGCTGACATCCAGGTATTGAATTTCAGTATGATCAGTATGACAGGATAATTACTGATTGAATTGACAGACAAGCACTCGTGACAATCATTAACGAAGTGTAAAAAGTTGAGAGGGGGTGACTTCTGAGCCGTCAGCGAGTTGCTGGATTGTTCGCATTACTAACTTTTATCAAAACAATTGAACAACTTATGCAGTACCACGAACATTACTAAAAGGAGAGATTTAAAGATGAAACTAAGACCATTACAGGACCGCATTCTGGTGCAACGCGTCGAGGAAGAAACAACCACCAAAGGCGGCATCATTATTCCCGACACCGCAAAAGAAAAACCCGCTGAAGGCAAGGTTGTTGCCGTAGGAAACGGCAAATTGGGAGATGACGGCAAGCGCGTCGCTTTGGAAGTTAAAACAGGGGATCGCATTCTTTTTGGTAAATATGCGGGAACTGAAGTTAAAATTGAGGGTGATGAATTTTTAATTATGCGTGAAGACGATGTTCTGGGCATAATCGACTAAGCAAAAATACCAACTTGATATAAATAATGGAGGATTCAAATGACGGCCAAACTAATTAAATATGATATGAAAGCCCGTGAGGCCATGCTCAAGGGCGTCCAGACACTCGCCGATGCAGTTGTCGTTACCCTCGGCCCCAAGGGGCGCAATGTGGTCATCGACAAATCGTGGGGATCCCCCACGGTCACCAAAGATGGTGTAACGGTAGCCAAAGAGATCGAACTCGATGACAAATTTGAAAACATGGGTGCACAAATGGTTAAAGAGGTGGCCAGCAAAACCAGTGATATGGCTGGTGACGGCACCACCACTGCAACCGTACTGGCCCGGGCTATTTACGAAGAGGGTCAAAAGCTGGTTGCAGCGGGCAACAATCCCATGGCAATCAAGCGCGGTATCGACAAAGCAGTTGAAGTTGCTGTAAAAGAGCTGCACAAAATGAGCAAACCCACCAAGGATCAGCGCGAAATCGCCCAGGTCGGCACCATTTCCGCCAACAACGATGAGACCATCGGAAATATCATTGCCGAAGCCATGAATAAAGTGGGCAAAGAGGGTGTTATCACCGTTGAAGAAGCCAAATCCATGGAAACCACATTGGACGTCGTAGAGGGTATGCAATTCGATCGCGGGTACCTCTCCCCCTATTTCGTCACTGATCCCGAGAAAATGGTCACCTCTCTGGAGGACCCATACATCCTCATCAACGAAAAAAAGATCAGCAACATGAAAGACCTGCTGCCTATCCTCGAGCAAGTTGCCAAAATGGGCAAACCGCTGATGATCATCGCCGAGGATGTGGATGGTGAAGCGCTGGCCACACTGGTGGTCAACAAACTGCGTGGTACCCTAAATGTTGCAGCGGTTAAGGCGCCCGGTTTTGGCGATCGCCGCAAAGCGATGCTCGAAGACATCGCCATTCTGACCGGCGGACAGGTGGTTTCCGAAGACCTGGGTATCAAAATGGAGAACCTGGCATTGACCGACCTTGGAAAAGCCAAACGAATCAGCATCGATAAAGACAACACCACTATCGTCGATGGCGCCGGAGCGCGCTCTGCGCTTGAGGGCCGTGTTAAGCAAATTCGCGCCCAGATCGAGGAGACTTCTTCCGACTATGATCGTGAAAAGCTCCAGGAGCGCCTTGCCAAATTGATCGGTGGCGTTGCCGTGATCAATGTTGGCGCAGCCACTGAAACAGAGATGAAAGAGAAAAAAGCACGTGTTGAAGATGCATTGAATGCTACCCGCGCCGCCGTTGAGGAGGGAATCGTTCCTGGTGGCGGCGTTGCCTTGGTGCGCACCATCGAAGCACTGGAAAAAATCAAAATCAAAGCCGACCAGAAACAGGGTGTCAAGGTTGTCATACGCGCCATTGAAGAGCCCCTTCGCCAAATTGCGAACAACGCCGGTTTTGAGGGCTCCGTGGTAATTGACAAAGTAAAAAATGAAGCGGGTGCCAATGGCTACAACGCCGACACCAACACCTATGAAGACCTCATTGCAGCCGGTGTCATCGACCCCACCAAAGTCGTGCGTTTTGCTCTCCAGAATGCCGGCAGTGTCTCCGGGTTGATGCTGACCACCGAAGCCATGATCGCTGAAAAGCCGGAAGAAAAAGCAGATGCCGGCGGTATGCCTCCTGGCGGCGGTATGGGCGGCATGGGCGGCATGGGCGGCATGGGCGGCATGATGTAATTGAGCCCTTTAAGCAGCCTGATTTGACAGATCTGCCAAGCCTCCGGGATAGCATTCCCGGAGGCTTCATTTTTGGCGCTGCGGCTGAAAAACTTGACAATCTCACAGCAAACAGGTTACTGAAATCTATAACAAAGTATTTTATCACCCGTTCATAACACTAAAAAATGGGAATGATCGTGATGAAAATCAATACGCACTTGCCGAAATGCTTTTCAATGGTCATGTTCACCGGACTATTGGTGTTGGTCGTATGTTTACCCCCGGCTTTTGGAGAAAAACCGCAGAAAGATGTAAAATATGAAGCCGGTTTTTACTATACTGTGAAAAAGGGAGATACCCTCTGGGACATATCCCAGCGATTCGACGACACCCCCTGGGTATGGCCGGAACTTTGGAAAGATAACGCGCAATTGCCCAACCCGCACTGGATTTATCCCGGCCAGCGAATCCGCCTCTTTCGAAAAAGCGATATGCAGCGCTACCAGGAACAGATGAAGGCTCCCAAGGCGGAAACGCCCCAAGTCCAAGCCACGGTTGCACCTGCCGAAACGGAACTGGATGTGAATTTTTACTATGGCCGGATGGATCGGATCGGGTTTATACGCAAGCCGGCCGTTGAACCTTCAGGAAACATTTTTAATATTTTAGATGATAAAAATTTGGTCAGTGCCGGCGACATCGTTTACATTCAGGGGCCTTCAGGCGGCAGCGGGATGGAATTTGCGCCGGGTGAACGCTTTACTGTTTATCGGATCCGCAAGCCTACTGATGACCGACATTCTGAAAAGACCATCGGGAGCCAACACTATCTTTTGGGGGTTGTGGAGGTGACCCAAAATGAGACAAAATACGCCATTGCAAAAGTTATCGAAGCTTTTCGTGCGATCAAACCCGGGGATCTGCTAATGGAATACAGGATGCGGCCACCCGAGGTCACTGTTACGGATAGTGCGCCCGATTTGCAAGGATCGATCATATGCACCGAAGAGCACGACAATCTTATTGGATCCAATGTAGTTGCCTTTATTGATAAAGGCGCTGATGATAATGTCCGCAATGGACAGCAGTACACCATCTATTACCAGAAAACCGCCCAGGGAGGGGATGGTCAGTCGCTGGAATTGGCGCCGGTGGATGTCGGCTCTTTAATGGTGTTGCACACCGAAAAAACCACCGCCACCGTTTTCATCACCAGTGCCAGGGGAAAAATATCCCCCGGCTATAGGATAAAAACGCCATAATCGGAAAATATAACGAACGGTTAAATCTCAATCCCTTACTATTTACCCCATCGTTTTAAACGTCTTTAGGGCGTCAGAGTCAAGGCGGCAAGGGTGCAGCCGTAGTTAATCTACTGCAAACCCTTGCCAACGCGGAATCTGGCGCCCTAAAGGCTTTTACAGCGATGGGGTTTAATGCTGCTCCCAAGTAACCCTGAGCACCTCTTCGTGGGTTGTCACACCTTTAAGCAGCTTATCCACTGCGCTCTCTCTTAAGGTGCGCATCCCCTCTTCCCGCGCTTTGGAGCGAATGGCGTCCACATCGGCGTCCCCGGTCGTCAGTCTCCTTATGGACTCCGAAAAAGGCATCAGCTCCAATATACAGGTCCTGCCCAGATAGCCTGTGCCGCGACATTTTTCGCATCCTTTTCCACTGTACAATTGAATCATGCCGCTTGAGCCAACATCCAAACCGAAGGCGCGTAATCGCTCTGAATCTATTTCAAGTGGCTCTTTGCAATAGTTGCAGATCTTTCTTACCAATCGCTGGGCCAAAATTCCGGCCAGTGAGGCCTGCAATAAAAAGTGCGGAATTCCCAAGTCCAGCAGACGCATTATGGATGTCGGCGCGTCATTGGTGTGCAGTGTCGAAAAAACCAGATGTCCCGTCAAGGCCGCTTGAATGGCGTTCTGTGCAGTTTCGTAGTCACGCATCTCTCCAATCATAATCACATCGGGATCCTGCCTTAAGATATTTCGCATGATGGAGCCGAATGTAATATCGATTTGCTCCTGAACGGCGATTTGGTTGAAGCCCTCGTGCACCATTTCGATGGGATCTTCAACGGTGGTAATATTGATGGTGGGTTTATAGATCCGGTTCAGAGTTGAATATAGTGTTGTGGACTTGCCACTGCCCGTGGGTCCGCAAACCAATAATATGCCGTGGGGCATCTCAATCAATTTCTGAAAGCGTTCAAGGTCCAGCACCTCAAACCCTAATTTATCCAAATTTTTGAATAAAATATCCGGATCCATTATCCGCATGACCACCTTCTCTCCAAAAGCCACCGGCACGGTAGAGACGCGTATTTCAATTTCCTTGTCACCCTTATCCGTTTTAATCCGGCCATCTTGGGGACGCCGTTTTTCGGCCATATCCATGCGCGACAAATTTTTAATTCGGCTTGTAATGGCCGAATGCACCGCCTTTGGCAGTTTGTATACAGTGTGCAACACACCATCAATTCTCATACGCACCAGGGTATGTTCACGCTTGGGCTCGATATGAATATCGCTGGATTTTTGATCGAAGGCATAGATAAAGAGATGATCCACAGCATTGACAATATGCTGGTCATTGGACGGCAACTCATCGGAGGAGCGCAGTCGGACATATTGCTCCAGATTTCCAAGGTCCACACCAGGGCCGCCGAATTGGTCCTGGGCTGCTGCAATGGATGTCTTAAATCCAAAAAATTCATTGATTAATTTGATGATATCCGACTTGGGACTGATCACCATCTGGACCCGCATCTTACAGGCTGAAGAGATATCATCTAATATTTCCAAATTAATCGGCTTCGGAGTCGCCACCTTCAATACGCCGTCACTAACCTCCACAGGAAGCACCAGATGCTTCATTGCAAAAGAGCGGCTGATTGAGTTTGTCACCACTTGCAAATCGAGCTTGAGCGGGTCAAGCTTATAGTATGGCACCTCCCAAAAGTGCGCCAGTGTTTGGTATATCGTCTCCTCATCAAGGGGGAGTTCCGGTTTATCGAGGCGCTTTAAGTTGAGCGATGTGATGATATCAACAATATTGAGGGGGTTGTGGATAAGCTCCTCGGCAGGAGTGTCTTTGTATCTTTGGCTGCGTAGATTTTCCAGCTTTTTAAACAGGCCCGCCTTATGCCGTAAAATCTCTTTGGCACGATTGCCGGCCAACAGCTTATTGTGAATCAGAATTTTACATACAACATCAGCTTTAAAATGGCTATCGCTCTTGTCCATCAACTATCCTTAAGCACGTATCATTGTGATCGTATCCGGAATCCATTTCAACAGTTGTCCGATTTTCAGCTTGTGAGCCGGGTGCGAGTCCAGCTTGTAAAGTGCCTTACTGTTTTCCTCAAGATCCTTTAACATCCCGATATCTTCTAAATTTCCGGCTCGTCCCAAGGCGCGAATCACAATTTGAAGTTGGGCCACGATATCGGATAAAACGATTTTGGTCGACGCATGTTGGTAGATGTCCGAATGGGTATTGCCGTATTGTTTGAGCATCTCGCGCAAAAAGGTTCTGGCAGTAAGTCCACCCACGATCCCTAAAAAAATCAAGGCCTCTCTTTCCAGTGCCAATAGGAAGGAAATTTCGAAAAAGCCGCGCTCACCAGGAGAGATACGCAGGGTCTCTTCCACAGTGAGATGAAGGGTCCTGAGTTTGGTCAACATCCTGACTCTGTCAGCATCGAGCCGCCAAGCCGCGTACTGCCTTACCTCTTTATTGATTTTGCGCCCCTTGGCGAGGACACTTTCCGGAGTGCGGTTGATATCCACGTATAGCTCTTTATTCTCTTGGTGCAGCAAAATATTGGCAAGGCTGAAGGCATTACGGTCTGTAAATCCCACTTTACTGGGCGTTTGGCAAATATCTGCCAGCAAAAATTGAGTACCACGTTTGGGATTCGTCAGTTTTGCCATCAGCAATTGCAGTGCATTCAGAAAGTCCAAACGATCTTGGCGACGGGGGGTCTCCTTAAGAAAACACCATAGGATTTCAAAAATGGCATTTTCAAACTCGGCCATAAGGCTGATTCGCCCCTCAAAGGTTGGCCGTATAAAACTGCCGCGGCTGCTGAAACAATCTTTCAGTATACCAAGGATGTGATGGGCACTCTTTTCCGATATGACGAATCCATCTGCCAAATCGGCCATGTGGCATGGATCAAAATTGAAGGCTATTTTTTTAATTATGGCCGTCCGACGCCTGGCTGCCACATTTTCCGATACCAGAGTGATCAAATCATATAATCTGGGATGCACTAAGCCCACGATGACAGTACGCCCTTTATTAATGATCTTAAGGCCTTGTCGTTGCGGAACGATATTTGACAGAACGTCGTCCCGTGTCTTTTTGATTCGGTGTCGAAAAAAATCAAGGATTCTCTCGATC
>JASFKE010000056.1:0-11914 GCA_050118795.1 Desulfobacteraceae bacterium
GGTGCTCTTCACCCTCGGCGCCTTGGCTCTGAAGCCCTAAAGGCTTTTTCATCGATAGGGCTTACATAAGCAGCATTGAACCTTACACTCAGGCAGGAACTTCGCTACGCTACGTTCCTGCCGGTGAAGGTTATGCCGCATCTGTGATATCAAAAATGAGCTCTTTTCCAAGGCATTTTAGAGCCCTATTGACAAAGATGTTTACAATAATGGGGTAAACCAAGTTATAGGGAGTCTTGAAAGCTAATCCTTGCACTGTCCGATCCACTTTCCTGTTGTTTTGGTCGTAATGGTCATTTCCCCTGCCGAAGAGCCCATTTTCATGGTGTTGGTGCCTTCGAAAGATCCCCCTTTATAGATTATTTCGCCGGTGCTTTTCACTTTTACGCCTTGCTGATCGCACTCCATCGTATAGGTTGCTTTGTTGGCCGTGGTATTCATCTCCGTAATTTTGCAGCCTTGGGCGGCGGCTGATCCATCGGGCACCGGCGCGCTTTCGGTGATGCATTGAGTATAGGTTTGCGGTGGCATAGCACCCGGCATGCCTTCCATTTCAACTTTGGATGTGATTTCATACTTGCCGGGTTTCAAATCAAGTCCAAAGGCAGGAGGTGATATCACTAAAAAAGAGAGAGCGAATAAGGTTCCGGCGATTACAAACTTCATCTTGATCCCCTTAAATTAGTGTCTAATTGAACCATTCATATAATAACCGGGTGCAACAGTGTCGGTTGTAAAATGATGAGTTCCCACCGGCAATGTATTCACAAACTGTTTGGCACTGTCAACCTCATCTATGCATAGTGAACTCCATAGTTGCATAAAAAAGATGGCAAAATGGTGAAATGGCCTGTGGGTATTGATACAATAGCTTTCTTAATTTTCGATAGACAACTGGAAACGGATATTGATATAATTTTTAGAATGCCTGACCCTTGATTGGTGTGAGACCTCTGGAGAGCGCGGCGCCGCAAACAGACCTTGTGACTCAAATGAAAACGGCCTAACAAATATCAAAGACCGTAAAATTAAGAACAAATAAAGCATTGAGAAGCAAGATGTATCAATGATGGGCAATCCGATCCAATCCTTGTCGAATTACCTGGCGGACAACCGCTTCGTCGAGAGGTTTTGTCCTAAATATTTTTTCATAATCCGGATAATGGCAATTATGCTGTTGTCCACCTGCTCCTTGCTGACGAATGCGGCGGTCTCTCATTCCAAAGATACTTATAAGCCCCAAATCCTTTTATTAAACTCTTATCATCAAGGTTATAAGGGAACAGATGATATTGTCCGTGGTTTCAGTGCGGCAATTGCACAAGCTTTTCCGCATGCCAGCATCAAAACGGAATATTTGGATTCAAAATATTATTCCGGTTCCGAATACGATGAGATTTTGCATCAATTACTGCGCCATAAGTATGAAGGGCATCATTTTGACCTGATTGTAGCGTCCGATGATTTTGCCTTTAACATTGTAGAAAAATATTACAATGATTTTTTTTCACAGCTCCCCGTAGTTTTCTGTGGCACCAATGCTTTTAATGTGAAACGTCTGGTAGGCAGAGAGACTTTTGTGGGTGTTGATGAACGTCCAAGTTTTAAGGAGAGTATCGACCTTGTTTTCAGGTTACGGCCTGAAACAAAGCATATTGTCGTTATCCATGACGATTCGATAACAGGCCAGATTAACAGTAAAGCATTCCGCTCTGAAGCGAGGGATTTCAATAAAAAAGCCGAATTTAAGTATCTTGCCGGGCTGCCCATGGAAACTCTCATAGAACAAATACAAAAACTTACGCCTGATACGACGGCCTTTTATTTTGCCTCTTTTGTGAAGACGGTCAATGGGAAACATTACAGTAGCGGAGAGGCTCTGGAAATTTTGTCAACCAAGAGCCCTGTTCCAATTTTTGGTGGCTGGGAGTTCAGTCTCAACCATGGCATAATCGGAGGCAAGTTAATCAATCTTGTCAAACACGGCTCGCTGGCAGGTCATTTAGCGGTTGAGATCTTAAAAGGAAAATCTCCAACCTCGCTGCCCAAGCTCTCTCCAAGCCCAAATTCATTCATGTTTGATGATAAAATGTTGAAGCGTTTTAAAATTAAAGATGCCGTGCTGCCTTCGGAAAGTACCATTATCAATCGGCCCCCGACAGTTTATCAAAAATATCGAGCTGAAATTTTTATTTCGCTCTCCATCTTGTTGGCCATGATCATTGTCGGCTCGTTTGTTGCCCTTTACAAAAGCAGATCAAGGCTTCAGCGTGCCTTTCGGGAACAACTTAAAACTAAAAATATGTTGCGGAACCGGACCAGCACGCTCGAAGCGACGAACAAGGAGCTGGATGCTTTTGCCTACACCGTGTCCCATGACCTCAGGGCGCCGCTGCGCCACATCAATGGTTTTATAGAGCTGCTTCAAAAAAGAGCAGGAACAGCCCTTGATGAACAGTGCCGGCACCACATAGAGGTCATTTCCGATTCGGCCCAGAATATGGGATTGTTGATCGACGATCTGCTCTCTTTCTCCCGTATGAGGCGCCAAGCCATGTCATTGCGACAGGTGGACCTGGGTAACCTGGTGCACGACGTCATCCAGGGACTTGAGACCGATACCGCCGGAAGGACCATCGACTGGCGCATCGGCGACCTGCCCATGGTCAACGGCGATGCCGCCATGCTGCGCAGTGTGCTCACCAACCTGATCGCCAATGCCTTGAAATTCACCCAAACCCGGGAGCAGGCCCGGATCGAGATCGATGCCATTGTCGGCCATGCATCCGAAGTCGTGATTTTTGTTCGCGATAACGGCGTCGGGTTCGACATGACCTATGCGGACAAGCTGTTCGGCGTATTTCAGCGCCTGCACCGCGCGGATGAATTCGAGGGCACCGGCATCGGGCTGGCCAATGTGCGCCGCATCATCGCCCGGCACGGCGGCCGGACCTGGGCCAAGGGGAAGCCCGATCAGGGTGCGGCGTTTTATTTTGCTCTGCCGCAGGCTGCCAAGGAGGCGGCCATGGAGACCAATAACGCTCCGTAACTCGGAAAGGCCATCCAAATTCTGTATTGGCGATGGCATTGACACACAAACGTCGGTTTGACATACCTGGGAACAGAAAAAGCAAGCTCCTGTCTCCAACTTTCAAGATTTTGCAGCCACTCGCAAAAATTTGCACGCAATGCTGAGAAAAAGCCGGTCTTTAGAGACCATAAAAATTTTTAATAGGCTGAAAAATATTTTTAACTTTTTCAGCCAATGATTATCACCTCTCGAGGGTGCTCCATCCCGCTTTGCATCGCCAATGCGTGGTGAGATGGCCGGTTCGCCCTCTGAACACAATGTATTGGCGTATCCCCGATAAACCCACAACGGCCGATCCCACTAAAAGGGATCGATTTTTCAAATTGGCACAATGATTGCTATATTTTACTGAAATGCCAGCCCACCGACTCGCCTTCTCGGCGGTGGGTAGCGCGTTCTTATCTTTTTATCTTTCGTATTAAACAAAAGCTCCAGGCACCATCTACACCCGACCGGATTGTTGCGGGGTTGCGCCCATGGGCCGCCGCAGTGGTACGAACGCCAAAATTTATGACTCGAAATGAGAAAAATGAATCCCCAAGGAGGTCGTATGCGATGCTACACACGTTTTTGTTTGATCTCGCTGGCAATTGGATCCTCGTTGCCATGGATTGGCTGCGCAGAGACAAATACCAAGAGTTTGTCGGTCACAGTGGAAGGCAGCGGAAGGGTCGGCAGCGCTCCCGAGGGCATCGATTGCGGCCAGGATTGTCAACATGACTTTTCATCAGGGACCCAGGTCACCTTGACCGCCACCCCGGATGCGGGATATGAGCTCGAGAGCTGGGGCGGGGCGTGCAGCGGCTCCGAGCCGACGTGCCGGTTGGAGATAGCCGAAGATCTGGCCGTTACCGCCGCCTTTGTCGAAAGCGTTAATGAGAATCCCTGTGAGGGGGTGAGTTGTTCAGGGCATGGTAGTTGCCAAGACGGCACCTGCAATTGCGACGAGGGCTATACTGGAGACGACTGCTCCGATTGTGCTGACGGCTATGTCTCCAGCGGCTCGAGGTGCGTGCCGGCCAACTCCCCGGAACGCGCTTTCGACCACACGGGCGTGCCGTATCCCACCGACGCGCTTCCCGGCATTGCCGGCAGCCCATCCACCATTGCCCTCATGCCGACGCTGCCGGACGGGGCGTTCTACACCGCACATGATTGGTACGCCGGCAATCCGGACGCCTACGACCCGGCGACGATTACCACACCGCAGCCTCCCGCAACGGTCACCGAAGGCACCTACGTGGTCAACAAGTTCCATCCCGATGCCACTGATGACGTTCAAGACGACAACGCTGTGGGATACGTCGTCTACGGCACCACTAACCGGCCGAGGATGACCATGCCGAGCATCGAGGGCGGCGTCGCGTTTGGCGCCGGCACAAGGATCTTCGTCTACGGCGATGGAACACCCAGGCCTACCGCCTGGAACGTCAATCGAAAAGTCGACTACGACGATTGGCCGCGCGACTGGAAGTTCAACTGTACTGCAGCGCAGCCGTGCTGGCTTGTTGGCATCGACGAGCCGAGAATCGAAGCCAACGGGGTCACGCTCGCCGACTCCGAGCACTTCATCATGGACAGCATCATCCTCGACAAAACCGACAGTATTGGCGCATCCCTCGACGTCAACGGCTGCCGCTACATCACATTGCGCAACAGCGCGCAGTATGGTATCGATGCAAACGGTCTCTTCGACGTCAACGACTCCTTATTCGTGATGTACCACAACAATGAGTGCGCTTACACCGGGTATCTCGGCGACGACACCTTTTCGGAAAAGGACCGCCACTGCGTTCGTCCGCTCTACGGCAGCAGCTACATCTGGTTTGTCGACAGCCACATCCATTCTGTCAGCGGTGACGGCATGCAGTCGGGTAACAGCAGCAATCCCAACACCCAGGAGCGATCACCGCACTACGTCTACTTTGCGGGAAACCACGTGCATTTCGGCCGCGAGAACGCCGTGGATAACAAAAACTCGTACCACGTGGTGATCAGCGAATGCGACATCCACGACTACTACACATCCTACGGCTCAGACGGCGGGACTGCAGTCATTCTCAGCAACAACGACGAAGGACCTTGGACGGGATACCACTGGATCATCAACAGCAGGGTGTATGATGCAACCAATGGCATCCGGGATTCATCCGATCAACAGGGCGAGATCAACTACGCCATTGGAAATATGGTATACGATATCGACGGCAGTGCGTTGCTGGAGCAGGACAGTGCCATCAACAATCAGGAGACGGTCTTCTGGGTCAACAACACCATTCACAACTGCGGTCATGGTTACCTGCGCGCACGTCAGCAAAGCAGTTACACGTCGTATATGGAGGGGAATATTTTTAGTCACTTGGGACTCTCGGTCTTTGCTTCGGATGGTGGGGCCGGCCTTCGGGAAAACGACGCGGACGCCAGCATGCATGTGAGCCATAACCTTATGTACGGCAACGCAGCGCAGACGCCCACAACGGGTTGGGCCTCGTGGTCCGACAACATCGTTGGCGACAGCGCTGCTGAAGATCCACTGTTTGCCGATACCGAAAACTTCGTTCTGCAGGCACAAAGCCCGGCGCTCGATGCAATGCCGGGCGAATCGGTGGCGTTTCAGCATTTCGAGGAGCTGTACGGTCTGGATATTCGACGCGACCATCTTGGCACAACGTGTCCGGTGGATGATTGGAATATGGGCGCAACACAGTGATGGCGTTGTAACCCGATAGCGATCCACTTGCCCCGCCCTAAGGGCGGGGCAAGTACAAAAAGACGGTGATGGCCACGGCCGGCTTCACCCTGATCACCGAAGCCCTGCACCTTGAAAAGCCCTCAGTCAACATCTTCAGCTTGTGAACAATTTTCTTCCAGCGCCCTAAACCGCTAATTTTTCGTTTTTTCTTAAGAAACCACCCAAAAGGACCGATACTCTTGTCGGTGAATTTTACAGGACAGTTGCGGTGAGCTGCAGCGGATCGCGGCACGTGTTTTTCATGTGCCGACGTGAAATCGGTCCGGATTCTGCAGTCCGTTTGATCAAGTGAGACGGTAAGAGATGTTCAGCAAACAATATAAAACCATCATAGCGGTCCACGATGATGACGTCTACTGGTTTTCCGGCGATCCAGGCGGCAGCGACCGTTCGCCTTTCCAGGTGCCGCTGCAGCAGCTCCTCCTACAAATAATAGATGATCAGACCCCTTTGCCGCCGCTGCCGGATTGGTTGAAAGGGCGTCACAAGACGCTGTGCATTATTCCGGACCACTGGTTCGGCAGCCAGACTTTTCCCTTTCAATCCGGCAAAGCGTCCCTGATCGAGCCCTTTCTCGAGCGTAAATTGACCGCCGCCTATCCGGGCCAACAGTCGGTCCGGCACTTTTTCAACTATCGCCATATCGGCGCCGGCGGCCAGCGCAAGTTGTCCGCCTGTTACTTTCAAGATGAGAAGAGTTTCCAGCTCTATGAGGCCCTGGGGAGGCTGAACCACACGCCTCAACACATCACGGCGCCGGCGTTCTTGTGGGAAGACGCACTGCAGCAGGCGGCCGATGATTTCGGTCGGCAAGGAACCCTGTTGGTCCATCTGACCGGGCAGCAGTGCCAACTCTATTTCTATTATCAAGGCATCTATCAGTTTTCGCGCAGTGTCATGGTCGCTGATGCGCACGACGGCCTGGACGCACTCGCTTATGAGATCAACCAATCTCTCTACATGTTTTCCCAGACAGCCAAAAGCGAGTTGGACTGTATCTATATGTTGTGTGAATCAGATCAATCCCGGGAAAAACTTGCCGAAGTGTTGGGCCGCGAGGTGATCGACCTCAAACCGTTGATCGATCATGGGGCTTGCAAAACCCTTGTCATCCCGCAGTTGGCGATTTTGAGCGGCTGGTTGAAGATATCCCGTTTGCACAGCAAAGCCAAATTTTTCAGTGTCATGCACCGGCAGGTAAAACGAGCCCTTGACTGGCAACCGGTACAACGGGTGGGGATCGCTATGGGGATTGTTCTGCTTTTGGGGCTGGCGGGTGAGCATTTTGTGCTGCGAAAGATGTACGACGAGGCCCGCAACGAATACCGCGGCCTGCAACGGCGTGCAATGATCGACGCCTCGGGCGCAGGGTTGTCTGAGTATCCGGATACCCTGGAGCAGGTGTTGGGTCGGGCGCGCCGGTCGCTGCTGGTCGATGCGGTGCATCGGATGCCGGCCGGCTTTCCGGATCAGGTTCAGCTCAACAAGCTGGAGTTGGCTGCCGATACCGGGGCCTTGCCTTCCTTGACAGTTGCCGCCCTGGTGCAGGCCCGCAATGCCGATGAACTTCAATCAGTACTAAAGCAGCTCATGGTTGAACTAAACGGACGGTTTCACAGCGCCCAGACGCTGACACTCAACGACTTTGATATCCGCCTGAATCGATCCGGTGGCGGGCGCAAACCCAATCATTATCAAATTGAATTTGCATTGGAGCTGACATGACATCCAAACTGAATCAGCGCTGGTTGATCGTCGGGGCTATCTGGCTGGCTGTCTTGGTCATGACCAGTTTAAATTTCAGCAGAATCGATGCCGTGGCCCGGTCGCGCGAAAGCGCCGAGCGGCTGCGCAAGGAGCTGGTATTTCAGCACCGTAACAGTGTTAAACTCCATAAAGTCAAAAGCTTGCATCTATCTCATTTCAAGCCCGTGGCCTCTGTGAAACTGGGGTTTGAATCGGCCAGAAGCTCGCTGCACGCCCTGGCGGCCTTGTTGGGCATGGAAAATGTCAAGATCGAAAGTGGGATGGCACAGGCGACGTCAGAGCAAATACCGTTGCTGATCCGGATGCGGGGCGGCAGCGATAAGGCCATGGGCTTTGTCACCGCCTTGGCGACCTATCCCTATCTGTCGGTCCGGCACTCCCGAATCGTGGTTCAAAACGCCCAAGGCGTTGCGGAAATTGATATAGAACTTCTATTGAACTTCAAAATAGAGCCCCAGCAAGAGTCCGAGACCACTGCGCTGCAGGCGTCGGCACCATCCCAGGAAAGAGGCGTCCATCCACAATGAAGATCTCCGGAAGCAGACAGCAATTGTGTATGGGAGGCTGGTTTTTGGCGGCGCTGGTGTTGCTCGGCCTGAACGTGTCACGGTTTGTCTCTTTGGAGCATCAGCCCCTGGTGGGGTACTCGCAGACCGTCAAAACCCTGCACTCCGGGCTGCAGGACTTTGACAAAATGGTGGCCACCGGCGTTTTCTCCATGAAAGATCAGGTCAACCTGCTCGAGGCCGGCCCCTGGTTTTCAGCCGGAAGCACGGCCGAGGCAAACCCTGGAGATGTCAAAGCAAAAAGCGGCAGCCAAATTGCTGATGCAACCGAAATTCTTCTGCCGACGCTGACCGGCATCTTACAGGCCTTGGACCCTCGCGGGACCATCGATTACCGCGCGGTGCTGAACGGGCGGGTATGCCGCGTGAAGGATAAAATCGATGAATTTACAGTGGTCAAGATATCACCGGCCGGAGTGATTGTCCGGCGTGCCGGTCGCAGCTGGAGACTCGACAGCCCGACGCCTTACTATTCAAGCGACCAGGGTAGTTAAAAGAGGTGATCATGAAACAACCTATACCCCGCAACAATTGCATAACTTCGATAATTTCCGCAACCATCGTTTTAATGTCCGTTTTGATGTTCGTTGGCGGCTGCGCCGTTCGCAGACCCGAGCCCCCGCCATCAGAGCAGATGGCGGAGCTGGATCGGATGCAACCCGGCAAGATTCTCGAGCGTGCCAAGCAGCGCCCCAAACCGGGGCCTCCGCCCTTCACCGAACAGATGGCCCCGCTGTCCAAAGAGATTGTCCTGCCGCCGGTGCTCTACTCTCTGGTGTTCGACAAAGCCCCGCTGGGCGATGTGGTGGCGGCGCTGACCAAAGATTCGGAGTACAATCTGTCCATTGAATCCGAGATCGATCTGGTCAAACCGGTGACCGTCAACCTCAAGAACGTCACCCTGGGCGAGGCCCTGGATATGATCGTGGTCAATGGGGCGGGATATGCCTGGGAACTGGACAGCGGCACTTTGTTCATCAAGCGCTTCATGGAGCGCATCTACCGGCTCGATTTCCTCGATCTGGTGGGCGAAACCGACATCGATGTCGGCGGTGACATGCTGGGGTCGGGTGTCGAGGACGCCGGTGTCAGCGGGAAATATCAGATCAAGGCCAAAAAACCGACCGCCAGCTCGGATCTGTGGATGGCCGTGGAAAAGGCGCTGGACGGCATGCGTTCCGTCGAGGGGCTGTTGCGGATCAACCGCAACGCCGGGGTGATCTATATGGCGGATACGCCGCGCAAGGTCTCGGCCATGGTGCGCTTTCTCGACAGTCTCTCCGAATCGTTGAACCGGCAGGTGTTTATCGAAGCCCGCATCATGGAGGTCGTTCTCAGCGATGGGAACAAATACGGCATCGATTGGAGCAACCTCGGCGTGTTGTTTACCGATTCCGAGCAGCGGCTGCCCGATGTTTTCGAAATCGGATTCAACGGCAACGGGGTTATCGCCAAAAGCGATGCGTCGGCTTTTAGCTCCCTGCTCGACTTTTTAAAGACCCAAGGGGATGTCAAGATTCTGTCCAATCCCCATCTGCTGGTGATGAACCGCCAATCGGCGCTATTAACGGTGGGACGCCAATTGCCCTACACCGAAATCGATGGGGTGGACCGCGATGAAGAGACCAATACCGTGACCATCGGTGCCTCCATCCGGCGCGCCATTCTCGGGTTGCAATTGGGGATCACCCCCCAAATATCGGCCGACGGCATGATCACCCTGCACATCGTACCGACGCTGACCCGTGTGGAGCAGGAGGTGGATATCGCGGTTCCCACCGGTTTGAACGCCATCCAGACCATCTCCAACCCGGTGATCGATCTTCAGGAGCTGGTCACCATGGTTCGGGTGCGTGAAGGCCACTCCTTTGTCCTGGCCGGGCTGATCAGCAAGATCCGGAATCTAACCGAGGAGGGGCTGCCTGTTTTAGGGGATCTGCCGCTGCTGGGGCGCCTGTTCAAGCATTACGAATCCAGGGAGGAGACCTCGGAACTGGTTATCTTTATCACCCCCTATATTTATGAAGGCGGGTATGCGGCCAATGAAAAAACGGAGTGAAATTCTAAAGTTCGCAATGGCAGCGCCGATAAGTTGGATAAGATCCACCATTGCATCGAGAGATTCACGGCCTTGAGGCATGGCAACCCATAAAATAGCATTTTTTCTATTGGAGGCATTATTATGTTGAAGTTGCACCAAATCAGAAAGGATCAGGCTGGTTTTACCCTGGTAGAGATCGCCATCGTGATGGTGATCATCGGTTTGCTCGTCGGTGGCGTGCTCAAAGGCCAGGCCATGATCCAGAACGCCAAGGTCAAGCGCGTGGTCAAGCAGGGCGATGAGATCCGGGCGGCGATCATGACCTTCTATGATAAGTACAGCGTTTACCCTGGAGATGAAAACCTGGCAGCCGTTCCCCCCAACGGCGCCGACCGCGAAGGCGACGGCAGCGGTCAAATCAGCGCCTCAGAACGCTTTGAGGTGTTTAACGACCTGGGCCTTGCCAGCCTGATCAGCGGCAGCTATAACGGCACGTCGGATCTGCCCAAACATGCCTTCGGCGACGATGTGGATGTTATGTGGGTCAATCCTCCCAGTGGTACGAGTCCTGCAGCCCATTATCTGCGCTATTTCAACCTGCCCGGAGAGGTCTGCCTGGAGATCGATACCAAGTATGACGACGGTGTCTACAACACCGGTTCGATAACGGCCAGCAGCAACTACAGTGTCGGCACCAATGTCGATACACTCTGGCAGTTGTTCTAAACCACCGGCATTACGGCCTTAGGCGACAGGGGCGCCGTGAAGCGGCGCCCCTGTCGCCGGCTTAATGGACATCGAAGAGAGCGGCCTATGCGTCGATACCGATCCTCCATCGCCAATGCCAACGGCTTCACCCTTCTCGAGATTGCCATCGTGATGGTCATTATCGGTATTTTAGCCGGGGGAGGGGTCAGTCTGATGGGCATGCTCACCGAGCGCAAGGCCCGCAACGCCACCGTGGATTACCTGCAGCAGGTGCGAACGGCCCTTGTCAGCTACGCCGCAAACAACGGACGCCTGCCCTGGGCCGACAGCGATGCCGACGGGGCGGAAAACAGCGGCTCCGCCACAGGGACGCTGCCCTATCTGACGCTGCAAATTGCGCCGTCGGACGCCTACAGACGAATTCTGCAATATGAGATCAACGCCAATCTGGCCACCAGCCGCAGTGCGACCTGCAGTGCATTGCGGGCCGGACTGGCGATCCGGCCGCAGGTGGTGGACGCCGACGGCGCCGCCACCGCCTTCAGCGTGGCCGCGGTGCTGGTCAGCGCCGGTCCCATGGACGCCGACAGCAACGGCAATGTTTTCGACGCCCTCACCGCCGGCACCCATCAAGGCAACAATGCCAGCGGCAATCCCAACTACCTGCGCAACCCCCCCGTGCTCTCGTTCGATGACCTGACCGCCTACATCGGCGGCAACGAACTGTCCGCCCATGTGTGCGAATATCTCGATATGGCCGTCAACAACAACTCCGGTTCCACGGTTTATATTTACGATGTCAACCAAAGCAGTGATATCGCCAGCCTTGCCAACGGCAACGTCAACTCCTACAACATCATCTCCGGCACCCGCATCGAAATACGCAGCGCCGGCGGCGGGGGCGGCAGCATCGTATCTTCCACACCTCCCACCCCCATCATTCTGGCAGGGCAGGATGCTACGCTGAATCTACCCTAAAAAATAGGGTT
>JASFKE010000057.1:0-11894 GCA_050118795.1 Desulfobacteraceae bacterium
AGCAAGAACGCGCCCAACGCCGCAGTGCCGGCGGGGGCCGCAGACGCCAATCCGCTGGTGAAGCGATGTTGAAGAGCGCGGCCCGGGCCATTGGAAGCCAGATCGGGCGTCAAATCATCAGGGGCGTGCTGGGATCGATTTTCGGCCGCCGTTAAATCCCATGGCTGCACAAAAAAGATGGCAAAAATGGTGAAAAACGTTTAATAACATCTTGCGGCCCATACCGGCGTTCCCGCAATTCTGCAATCCTCGACCCAATGCCGCTACGCCTGCGGTTGACAAAACATTGCGGCCTGGATCTGAACCACAATCTGATATTTGTGGATGGACGCTCAGATAAGCGTTTGGTCGCCATAATGATCAAATTATGATATGTTAAAGAATTAGGCTCATTACTTGAACAGACAGGAAACCAAAATGGTCATTTTCTCATTCCCGAAGCCACCATCCAAATCGTCTCTGGGGCAGATGCTGCCGATAAGTTTTATGCTCTGTTTGATGGTGGTGGCGTGCGGCCGCAGCGGAGGGAGCAGTGAAATTGCTGCCAGCGATAACGGCAGTGCCGGTTTTACCCTGAGCGGGACCGTTACCGGACCAGCCAATGCTGCCGTGGACTGGGATGTAAACGATAGCGATGCATCCAACTCCGATGACTCTAATAACTCCCTGGAAGCGACCCAACCGCTTTCTAATCCGGTCAGTTTGGCCGGGCATGTAAAATTGGCCGGTGATGAAAGTGATTTTTTCAGCGTTTCGTTATCGAAAGGACAGGCGATTTCACTATACGTTGCCGATCCGGATAATGCCGATCTTAATTTGTACTTATATGACGATACAGGCGAGATAAGCGACATCGCCATGGGGGATGGTTTCGTAGAAGTTCTGGAAATTGACGCAGCCGACGATTACATCGTTGAAGTCAGAATCGTTGACTCGGGCGAAGAGGTGTCGGACCAAGCGCAATCCTCCAATTACAATCTAGTTATCAGCACCACCTCTGAAGCTGCTGTGTATTCTTCCGGAATGAGGCTCAGCGATGATTTTGTACCCGGAGAGGTGATTGTACAGTTCATTGACGGCCTCTATGCCACCGCAGATTCGGACTCTTCCCAAAACGATGACAGGGCCCGATCTCTGGGGATGGAAATGGCCGGTGGTGCTGCCGGCCGCTCGATGCTGATGCAGTTCAATCCCCAAACCGAAACCGCTGCCGTATACAGCTCCCTGGGCATGTCTGATGACGCAATGAAAAAAAGTGCCGCCATTGCCGATACCCGGCGCAGAGCAAAACACAGAACCCTTGAAGTCGTCAAAGCCCTTCGCCAACGAGAGGATGTCCTGTTTGCAGAGCCCAACTATACGCGTAGAATTTTCGCAACGCCGAATGACCCGTTTTACAAGTTACAATGGCATTATGATCAAATCCATCTGCCAGGGGCCTGGGACCTGACAAACGGAAGTTCGGATGTGATCGTCGCCGTTGTGGACGGCGGTGTTTTGATCAATCATCCTGACCTTGCCGGCAAACTCACCGGCACCGGATATGATTTCATCAGGGATGAGACGACTTCCGGTGATGGCGATGGAATAGACGCCAACCCTGATGATCCCGGAGACCAGGCAAGAGATGATAACAGCTCAACCTTTCACGGCACCCATGTGGCCGGCACCATCGGTGCCGCCACCGGAAACGGCACCGGAGTGGCCGGCGCCGGTTGGCTGACCCGGGTGATGGCGGTGCGATGTTTGGGCATAGATGGCCTTGGAACGGACTACGATCTTTCACAGGGCATTCGTTATGCCGCCGGACTTGAAAACGATTCCGGGACTCTCCCCGACGATCCGGCCGATATTATCAACTTGAGCCTGGGAAGCGAAGAAAATAGCAGTGTTTTGTCTGCCGCTATACAGGCAGCCAGAGGTGAGGGTGTTATCGTTATTGCCGCAGCGGGAAACGAAGCCACCGACCGCCCCCTTTATCCCGCTTCTAATGACGGTGTGGTATCGGTCAGCGCGGTGGACTATGCCGCCAACCTGGCGATCTATTCCAGCTACGGAAGCACCATCGATGTGGCCGCACCCGGGGGGGACTCCACCGCGGATCTGAATTACGACGGTTATGGTGATGGTGTGGTGAGCACATTTGGCAGCGATACGACGGGATCCATCACCATGGAGTACGGAATATACCAGGGGACTTCAATGGCCGCACCCCATGTGTCGGCCGTGGTTGCTCTGATGAAGGCCGTGCGGCCGGAAATGACCCCGGACGAACTGGATGCCTTTTTAGCCAGTGGTCAAATAACCACCGATATCGGGGACGCGGATTATTTCGGGGCGGGGCTCATCGACGCCCAAAAGGCAGTACTGGCTGCCCAAGAGGGTGATGTGCCGACCCTGCTCAGCGTCAATCCTTCCTTGATCAGTTTGGGAGTTGCCCTGTCCGGTGCGACCATAACGGCTGAGCTGGTGGGGGATACCGACGGGGAGCTGAGTGTCACAGATGTTTCAACGGATGCGTCTTGGCTATCCATAGACTCCGGGGCAGTTGATACCAACGGCCTGGGTGATTATGCCATCACTGCAGACCGGAACGGTTTGGCGGATGGCGTTTATAACGGCACCATTACCTTTACCTCTTCCCAAAATACCGTAACAACGGCGGTGACCATGCTGGTCAGCACGGTCCAAAGCAATACCCCTGCAAGTTATTACTATATTCGTCTTGTCAATGCCGATACCGATGTTACGGCTTATGAAACCGTTGCCGAGGAAAGTGACGGCGTATACCCATTTTCCTTCCTCGATGTATCCCAGGGGGATTACTATCTGTATGCCGGTACGGACCTTGACTTGGACTTGGATATCCAAGACGTTGGTGAGATTGTCGGGGCTTACCCGGATCTGGACCAACCCCAAATTTTCACTGTGGATAGCAATTTGAGCGGGCTGGATTTCATCTCCCAGTTTAATATCGAAGCCTTCACCCAAACCCCATAGTTGCATAAAAAGATGGTAAAAAGGCAAAAACACTTGTCAGCATTGAATTAACGGCATGCCAGAGATACGTTACCTGAGGGAAACTCTATAGTTTAAAAAAGGGTCGGTGAGATGAAAATCATGGGGCGAATCATATGGGTTTCAGGGCTGATGGCCGTGTTATTGGGCCATGGTTGCGTCAACACTCCGAGGGGACAAGCCGCTGGCGGTGATGTAGCCGTTGAGACACTCCACAGTTGGGCTCTGTGCACAGGTGCATCCACCTCGCCGAATGCGGTTTGGATCGACTCCCGCCAAATGTTCAAAGTTCATTGGCAGCGTATCCACAGCCACCGAATAGGTGCAGGCAAACCGTCAATCCCACAGATCGAATGGGATACCCATGGCCTTGTGCTGATCCATATGGGACAAAAACCCACCGGTGGATATGGACTCGAACTGATCCGGCGTCGTGCCCTGTTGAAAGATGGCACCGCCCATGTGAGGGTCAATTGGAAGCAACCCCCTGCCAATGCGATCGCCACCACGATGATCACCAGCCCCTGCTTGCTGGTGAAAATCCGGAGAGGGGATTACCATTCGGTAGCGATCATTGATCAATCGGGTCGCCGGCGAGCGCAGGCAGATCTCTGATTTACGGTTGCAGATATAGAATTTGACATCACCAAAGAGATACCTTTATACTGAACATGATGCGTACAGGATTCTCCTGCTGATCTAATCTGCTTTCTCAATCTGTTTTTGATATGGTGGTATGCCTCCTTACGAGCGCCACCTGTTCACGCAATTGAAATTTTTGCTGTTTCCTCGACCGGGCTTTTCCAATTCCTGCGGCCGGGTGGTGTGCCGTTTATATTTACCCCTGTTGCCATTCATATGCAGGTAATTACCCATAACCCCCCATAACCCCCCAGAGAGGAGGAGTAGATGGAGAAAAAAGTGATCAACTATGAGACCTTGTTGAAAATTACCAATGGGATCTCAGCCAGCAATGATCCGGAGGAGATCATGGTGCTGACGGTGGAAAGTGTCAAATCAGCTATGAATATCAAAGGATGCACGCTCTTTCTGATCAATCGCAAAACCAATGATCTGGATATCGCGGCCTCCAGCGGACTGAGTGACGAATATTTGCAAAAAGGACCGGTCAGCGCGCTGAAATCCATTGCCCAATCCCTCGAAGAGGGGCCGGTGGCAATCACTGAAATCATGGATGATCCCCGCCTGCAGTATCCCGAAGCGGCCCAGAAAGAGGGCATTGGGTCGATCCTGTCGGTTCCCATTCAAATTCATAGCCGGGTTATTGGTGCTCTGAGGGTTTATACAGCTGAAAAAACCGATTTTGCACTGGATGAAGTCAATTTTGTCCAGGCGGTGGCCCAGATTGCCGGTCTGGCCATCGATCTCACACGATTGAACAAAGGGTATAAGAGCAGTATCGAAATTCTCAAAACGCTCAGAGATCCCAGGGTTTTGCGGTCCAAGAGGCGTACGCCTTATGAAGGTGTGCCTGAGTATTCGGATTAAGCCCACTCCATCGTCTGCGAACCATACGTCCATGGTAAGATAGACGCCAAACCATCCCCTAACGTCCCCTTTGCATTGCGGAGGCGCTAGGGGATTTTTACGTAGTGGGCAAACCGCAAATTTCTCATCCGGGCTTAAGCATCCTTATTGAACCTGATGATCAAATCTAATGAAATGTCGGGGGGCGCCGAATTGCCGATCACCACATTCAGAATTGGTATGACCATCGATTTTCAGGTTATCTTTAGTTATTTTTGGTTGTATTAAGGTATTTTCAGGTTTTAAAATTGACAAGGATCATTAAAAAGGTAACTATTCTATCCCTTTTCAACTATTACTGATTATAGACCATCAATGAAAACACTGCTAACGACCAAAGAGGTGGCTCGCTTTCTGGGTGTCAACGAAAAGATGGTGTATACCTTGGTCTCCGAAAAGGGACTGCCTGCCTCAAAAGTGACCGGGAAATGGATATTTCCTTTACACCTGGTTGAACAATGGGTTGAAGCCAATACTCAAAATGTGCCTCAACCGTCTGTTGCGGCATCGGCGCCGGAAGGTTTATTGATTATCACCGGAAGCAACGACCCCTTGCTGGAGCGCGCCATCGGCTTGCACAATGGCCGAAATACACACATGCTGGCTGTGTTCGGCAACCTGGGGAGCATGGGGGGGATTCGAGCGCTTAAACAAGGCTTTTGCCAGGTGGCGACCAGCCACCTGCTGCAGAGTGAAAACGATGAATACAACTTCGAATTTGTCACCCAGGAAATTCTCCCCCCACCTGTGGTGGTGAATTTCTGTCGTCGCAACCAAGGGCTGGCCGTGGCCCGTGGTAATCCAAAAAATATTAGATCCATATCGGATTTGGCATTGCCCGGATTGCGGGTCGTCAATCGCAAATTGGGTACGGGGACACGTCTGTTATTCGACCGGGAACTTAACAATTCAAATATCCAGACACGTAACCTGGTGGGATACAACGAAGAGGTCGACCGTCACATGGATGTCGGGCTGGCTGTTTTGTCGGGTAAAGCCGATGCCGGGCCCTGCATCCAACCCGTGGCGGAGTTGTTGGGGCTCGAGTTTTTACCTTTGCGTTGGGAACGTTACGACCTGTTGATATCAAAGGAACGGTTTTTCGATCCATCGGTGCAAAATTTTCTCAGCCTGCTCCATAGTATCGCTTTTCGCAAACTTTGTGATGAATTCCAAGGCTACGATTTATCCATCAGCGGGAAAATGATCTTTCCTGTATCTTGATTAATCTTGAATTTCTACGACAATGGGAGGGAATATGAACAGGTACAAAAACAGATTGATGGCATTAGCTCTGATACTCACCACGGTGATGACGGCCCTGCCGGCCTTGGCGGCCGAAGGGAAAACGCTGCTTATGGCGACGACCACCAGCACCGACAACACCGGCCTGCTCGATTATTTAGCACCGAATTTTGCCAAAGCCACCGGCATAGAGTTGAAATGGACGGCTGTCGGAACAGGTAAGGCCCTCAAGTTGGGGGAAAACTGTGACGTGGATGTTCTCATGGTGCATGCGCCCGGAGCTGAGAAAAAGTATGTGGACGCCGGATATGGTGTTGATCGCCGCCAAGTGATGTTCAATGATTTTGTCATCATCGGCCCTGGTGCCGATCCTGCCGCCATCAAGGGGCAATCTGTAAACCAGGCATTGCAGACGATAGCTTCAAAAACAGCCATATTCGTCAGCCGCGGCGACAACTCCGGAACCAATAAAAAAGAGATTTCGCTTTGGAAAAGTGCCGGCGCAGCAGTTCCTGAAAAGCAGAAGTGGTATATCCAGACCGGTCAGGGGATGCTGGCGTCTATCAATATCGCGGCCCAGAAGAACGGCTATACGATGACCGATCGCGGTACCTTCATCAAGTATGCCCATAACCATGGCGGCAAACCGCCCCTGGTGGTCCTGGTTGAAGGGGATGATGTCCTCAAAAACCAATACAGCGTGATGCTGGTCAATCCGGCCCGCTGTTCAAAAGTACAAAAAGCGTTGGCCACACAATACTGTGATTGGATTTGCGGCCCGGCCGCCCAAAAATTGATCGCTGATTTTCGGTTGATGGGAAAGCAGTTATTCACCCCCAACGCCCATAGATAAATCGATTATGGAGTATATTCTCCAAGGCATTATTCAAGCGTTCAAGTTGCTTTTCTCCGGGGACCCGGAGACTTACTCGGCGGTGGCGGCCACGTTAAAGGCCTCGGGCTTCTCCATGATGGCCAGCTTGGTGTTGGGGGTTCCCATGGGGTTCGCCATTGGCCATCTTCGGTTCCCCGGTCGTCGGCAGATCAGGCTGGTCGTGGACACTCTGCTGGCCCTGCCAACGGTTTTTATCGGGTTGATGGTCTATGCTTTTATTTCACGGCAGGGCCCTTTGGGGAGTATGGGCCTGCTCTTCACGCTGCCCGGTATTGCCATCGGCCAGACCATTTTGGCCTTGCCTGTGGTGATCGCCCTGAGCGCCACAGCCATCGAAGGCATGGATGCCAATCTGCGCACAACCCTTGCCTCTCTCGGGGCCAATCGCCGCCAACTTTTACTCACCACCCTGTGGGAGGTTCGCCACGGCATCCTGGCTGCCGGATTGACGGCCTATGGACGCGTGATGACGGAAGTGGGGATCTCCATGATGGTGGGCGGCAATATTAAATGGCATACCCGCACGATCACCACCGCCATTGCCCTGGAGACCGGCAAAGGGATGTTTGCCACCGGGATAGCTCTGGGCATTGTGCTGCTGATCATTGCATTTTGTATTACATTGCCGGCGTCGATGCTAAGACGCCGATAGTTTTATACCCGCATCAACCCCGGCATGACCCCCAGCGTCAACCATAGACGGGTTATCTCTTGGAGGATAAGGAGATAGAAAAAACAACTTAAAACTGCCTGACAGAAGATACCATGCACCTTTACGAACTGCATAATATCCGCCACGCCTACAATGGAAAGCCTGTTTTAACCATAGACCACTGCAATGTCCCTGCCGACACAGTAACCGGTGTGGTCGGTCCGAATGGTTCCGGTAAGAGCACACTGCTCTGCCTGTTAGGGTTCGTCAATAAGCCGACCCGGGGAGAAATTCTCTACGACGGCCATCCGTCGGCACCTTTTGACGACAGGGTGCGTGGTAAGGTGGCCATGCTGACCCAGGACTCTATTTTGCTCAAACGTTCGGTCTACAGCAATATCGCTTATGGCCTGAGGATCAAAAAAGATAAGGACAAAGAGCGCCGCCGCGTGCAGGAAGCATTGGAGATGGTGGGGCTCGATCCGGAAGCTTTTGTCCGTCGTCCCTGGTTTGCTCTTTCCGGGGGTGAGTCCCGGCGGGTGGCGCTGGCGGCCCGTATGGTATTGAGACCTAAAGTGTTGCTGCTGGATGAGCCCACAAACAGCGTCGATGCAGCCAGTGCGCAGATGATCAAAGAGGCTGCACTGCATGCCCGGCAACACTGGGACACCACCCTGATCATCTCCAGCCATGATGGTGAATGGCTGGCGGATATTTCGGACAACATTCTCCATCTTTTCCGTGGACGCATCCTGGGAAATGGAAAAAGGACCTTGATTTTCGGGCCATGGAGAGCAAAGGGGATGGGGGCTGTCACCAAAACTTTTAGCGATGGTCAGATTTTTGAAGCCCAAGGCGCCCCCACTGATTTGAATACAGGTGTGGCTGCCATCGAGGCAAAGCATATGGCATTGCACCTTTCGCCTGCACAAATACCACCTTTGTTGCATCGCCTCAAAGGACCGCTTTTGCGCCTTAGCTACGAACAGTCCATCGGGCGTATCAGTGCTGCCGTATTGGTTGGACGCGTGGTGCTGAATGTATACCTGGAGCAGGGCCAGGCGGCCACGTATCAATTCACCCCCGGGCAGGATGTGTGGGTGGGATACGATCCAAAGGCGGTGAAGTGGTATTAAGACCGCATCGAGCCTATGGTTTATGCGTGTGGACCGAAATTTATCACAATGGTGAAAGGAATGTAACCCATTAAACCCAATCCATCGGCAATTTCATCAAGGTCAAAGGGTCTTGATCATGATAAAAATTTAAAATGCCGGATGTTACGAGCAATACCGACAGCGTCACTTGCTTGTGGCACGATCATTGCTGTGAATCGTCAAAGGGCTTTTGTTTTTATGATGAATGACAATTAATTTGAAAGTGATCGAAGAGCATTTACGATGGAAGACCATACTGTTAAACTGAGGTTCGATATAAAACAATACAACCTGCTGGCGCACTGCTCCAAAATGAGAGATATGACCCGATGGAATCAATGGCGCATGCGAAATCCGGATACGCAGATTTTCCTGGAGGGAGCCGACCTCAAGCGCGGAAACCTTGAAGGGGCGGATCTGCGTTGGGCGCATCTTGGCGGGTCCAATTTCCTTGAAGCCCATATCGAAGGGGCTAATTTTTTTGGCGCACACCTCGAAGGTGCGCATTTTTCGTCTGCATACCTTGAAGGCACCATTTTCCGGTTTGCCAAAATCGATGCCGAAACCGTAATAGCCGAATGCAACTTTGATAAAAATACGGATTTTACAGGCGTCGGATTGGATTCGGCCAGAATAGGGCCGAATTTAAAAGAGGCTATGAAAAATATCATCCGCCGCAAGCAGTGGCTAAAGTGGTTCAGCAGCGGGCCATGGTGGCAGAGACTGTTAAAACATACAACGGTGAGACCTTTTTGGTGGATTACCGACTACGGAAGTTCCACACCACGGATCATTTACACTTTTATTCTGTTGGCCATGGTATTTGGATTTATATATTATAGTTTTGAAACCCATCCCCAATTAGAAGGGATTATACAAGATTTACGGGTTGGCAAGATGAATGATTTACATGTATTTGCCCGATCCATGTACTTTTCTTTCGTCACCATGACCACCTTGGGTTTTGGTGATATGCACGCCATCCAGAGCAGTACGATATGGGCGCTTTTCAGCTATCTGTTTTTATCAGCTCAGGTAATCATCGGGTATGTGCTGTTGGGTGCCCTGATCACCCGCTTGGGTGTTCTGTTCTCAGGCAGCGGCCTGGCACAAAAACCGAACAAAACCAAAAGGATCAAAACCGGTACACAACTGCCCGATTGACCCCGACTGCAAATTGAAACGTTTTTTATATTTTTGCCATTTAATTTATGCAATTATGCAGTTCATTGCTGGAAGCGATTCTGGAAAGATGATCATGACAAAAGACGGAAAACCGGACAAGTATGATATCTGTATTATCGGCGCGGGGCCGGGCGGTTTCGCCGGCGCCATGCGAGCGGTGGATGCGGGCAAACACGTCTGTCTGGTTGAAGGTGATGAACTTGGCGGCACAGGTGTCAAATGGGGGGCTTTGGCCTCCAAAACCATGTGGGAGCTAGCCAAGGATTATGCCGTGGCCTCCAAACGCGACCGTGGTTACCGCTGTTCCGACCTGCAGGTGGATTATCCGGCCGTGCGTCATACGGTCACAGAAGCGGTCAAAGAGAAGCAATACCAGATGTTGTCCCAGCTTGAAACCTATGCCCATGGGCATTGGCAGGGCCCCGGAGGGATTACCTATGTACGCGGATGGGGCCGATTCAAAGACCGAAACCACCTGGTTATAAGCTTGCCCGAAGGGCGGCATCTTGACATCGAAGCGGACCATTTTTTGATCGTGACCGGTTCGAAGCCACGTCGTTTCTCCCACATTCCCATAGATCAGAAACGCATCCTCGATTCTGACGGTGTGCTCGGGCTTAAGCAATTTCCAAAACGGTTGATGATTGTCGGCGCCGGGGTCACGGGTTGCGAATACGCCACCATTTTTTCCATCTTCGGTCAGACCCAGGTATTTTTAGTGGATCACCAGCAACGCGTGCTGCCATACGAGGACTTGGATATCAGTGATTTTGTCAGCCGTAACCTGGAAGCCAATGGCACTAAAATTTTTCATTCCGCAAAACTGCGGCAGATTCATAAAAAACCGGAACACCTGGAGGTGGTCCTGGATTTTAAGGATGGCCACGCCACAGTGGTGGAGGTGGACACGGTCCTTATCTCAATTGGCCGTGAACCCAATCTCAAGAAATTGAACCTTGCCGCCGTCGGTCTGGCGCCGGATGCCACGGGATATCTTGATTGCGATCAGGATTGCTGCATTTACGGGAATATCTATGCCGCCGGTGATGTCACCCACCGTCCTGCATTGGTGAACATGGCCGTTCGGGAGAGCCGGCATGCCGTCAAGCAAATGTTTAACATACCGCGCCGGCCGCTGGCCTTCCCAAACATGTCTACCGTGATGTTTTTTTATCCGGCCGTGGCGGCCGCCGGGCTCAATGAGACTACCTGCCAGAAACGCAATATCCCATACCGGGTGGCCACTTACGCCAATGCGCTATTGACACGGGCCATCGCCATGAGATCCACCGGCGGGTTCGTCAAAATCATTGTCAGCGATGACGGAAGCAACCGTATTTTAGGCATGCGCGCCGCGGGTCCACAGGTTTCCAATGCCATCATGTCCATTGCGCTGTTGATCGATCAGGATGTCAACACCACCGATGTGCTCAAATCCATGTATCCGCATCCCACCATTTCCGAAGGAATTCAGGAGTGCCTGCGTATGCTGGAGGGAAAATCCGTATACAAACCTGAAGCTTTCCCTGATTTATTGCGCATCCGGCGTTGGGATCCGGATCAAGGCTTTATCGGTTAGTCCTGTGGCGGATATGGGTATAGCCATAGAAATTATGACCATTGTGCTGCCGGTGTTTATCGTTATCGGGCTCGGTTGCGGGCTTAAACGAACCGGATTGGTCAACGGCGATTTTCTCTTTCAGCTCAACCGGCTGATTTACTATTTGGCCCTGCCCCTGTTGCTCTTTTACAAGATTGCCAAAGCCGATTTTTCCAAAAGTTTCAATGGTCCCCAAGTGCTCGCCCTTTTTCTGGCCACGGCCATCGGCTTTGCCGTTACATATGGCTATGGCGCCTTACGGAAATACACGCCCAACGTTCGGGGAACCTTTGCCCAGGCCTGCTGCAGAGGCAACCTCGCCTACGTGGGACTGGCCATCGTTTATAACGCCTATGGTGAGACAGGGCTGGCCGGCGGCGGTGTACTGCTGGGCTTCGTCGTTCCGGTGTTCAATATCTTTTCGATTCTGGCACTGCTATTTCCTCACCGCCAAGGTCGCGGTAAAGCGGCATTGAGCCTTATGGTCCGTCAGGTCGCTGGCAACCCGTTGATTATTGCCTGCTTTATAGGTACGATCTGGAGTGTTTGCCGCCTTGGGGTGCCCGCGGTGCTGGACCGTGCACTGAACATCGT
>JASFKE010000058.1:0-11887 GCA_050118795.1 Desulfobacteraceae bacterium
TGATCCGGCATTTTGGTATGCACATGAATAAAGTCGTGATCATCCAGAGCGGCCAATGCCAGTTCCAGGCGCTTGGCCAGATCGCGACCCGGCCGGGGGGTATCGTCGGCTTTGTAAACATCCATTGCCAGGTAACCCGCCAAGCCGTGATAGACGATGCCGCTGGCGATGATCAGACCCCGCAGGCCCCATCTATTCGTAAAAGGCGTCACTGTCTTCACGCGGCCGGCACGTTGGGTTACCAGAGCGTTGAGCATCAGTCGGCCCTGTTTTTGTCGAGCGACGTTCACTGGATGGCAGTGCAAGGTGTGGTGGACCCACTCCAAATATGATCCAAGGATTTTCGATGTTTTTTGGGGTGCCTTTTTATCGGCAAAATCAACCCAAGGGACCACTGCCGCCACAGGGCGGCCTTGGAATAGAGGGTCTGAGTCGGTAATGAAAGGAGCCACATCGCCTGACAGGGTAACGATGCCGCGATAACCATGGGTATGGTGCAACTGCACCTGAACCCCGTCTGCAGAATACTTTCCTATGGATTTAATGAGTGCCGTTATCTCCTCGTCCGATGCCTCGGGCTTGCCGTCCACCAACACGAGTGTGCCGTCGCATGACCGCTGCACCGATACAAAATGGGCCAGTAAGGCGACCTCACCGGAATCCATCGGTATGCCGGCGCCCAGCGCCTCCAAAGCCCCCCGGCCGGGAAATGTTGCCATGTCATAACCGAATATGGCAAAGTGCGCATTTTCACTGGGAAGGGCCTGACCCAGAAGTCCGGCATGGTAAAGACCGCTGGCGCCGTCCCGGACAAGTTGGTCGATAAAGGGTGTTCTGGCGGCTTGCAAGGGTGTCAGATCGTTCAACTCCGGATAGGAGCGATCACCCACACCATCGAGGAGAATCATGATACATTTTTTTTGCATCTTGGTTCCATTTACCTTAATGTATTAGCGTGGCGGGCCCCAGCTTGAGCCCAAAAACCAGCAATAATAGTACCCGGGAGAAATATATGCTGTCAATACGCCCTTTTTCATAGCAGCAACGGTGTGCGAAGAATTATTGAATTTGTCTATCAAAAGGGGCGTATAAATAGAAACTAAAAATTTGCCTTTGGTCTCAAAATAGGTTTTATAGCCCGCTATGCTGTTTGATCTTCACATCCATACAACCCTTTCCTCCTGCAGCCAATTGGATGTCGCAGATGCCATTACGCAAGCCAGTGCGCGTGGATTGGACGGAATTTGCATCACCGATCACAATACCATGGAGGTTCGTCATCTACTGTCTGAAGGCATCCAGGACAATGGGCTGTGCGTCATATTCGGCATGGAATACTGTACCGCCCAGGGCGATTTTCTGCTGTTCGGTCCCTTCGAAACCCTTGAGCCAAACCTGCCGGCCGATTTGCTTTTAAATTTCGTTGATCAAAGCGGGGGCGTCGCAGTGGCGGCCCACCCGTTTCGCAAGGGCAGATCTTTAGACCCGCGGATCATTGATCAGGGACGGTGTTGCGCCATAGAAAGCCTGAATGGTCGTAACACCCCATCTGAGAATTTGGCGGTGGAGCAGTGGCGTCAGCACTTCGATCTTACCGAATGCGGCGGCAGCGATGCACACTGCGTGGAAGAGGTGGCAACCTTTGCCACCCGTTTTTTCGCTCCCGTCCGCACGCGGTTTGATCTTGTCGATTTGCTGAAGAACCGTTTATGCCGACCGGAAATATGTACCCAATCCTTGCCCTTCCGGCAGGGAGCTGGTTCTCGGGTATTGGAACCGGTGGACCAGCATAGTTGACATATAGGCCCCGTTTGGCTATAAAATATTAAATATCGGTTGCTTGCTTTCCCTAGGCAGATTCCTCAATCAGTATTGATCATAAACGCGTTATTCTAATCCCGGTGAACCGCTGCTGCCATCTGAAATCCACATATAGCATCATGCTAAGTTCCTTTCTTATGCACCTGTCGGGATAACCTTAGCCAAGGAGGATCGTCCATGGCCGCGCTTAAAATATTGATGCCATACAACTTTACCACCAACGATAAAAAAGCCATTGATTATGCGATCGAAAGTTTTGTCCACGTTAAGGATGCCGATATAACGCTCTTTCACACCTATACTCCGGCACCTGACATCGAAGTCAGTGACAAAACCGTTATGGCCAGAATATCCGGAAATATCACCTATCTTCAGCAGAAGATTTATGATCTTGAGCAAGCCATTAAAGATGCCGCCGGCCGATTGGTCGAAGCCGGATTCCCTGAAGAAAATGTGCATTATATCTTTAAACCCAGGCACAAAGAGACCTCCCAGGAAATTATTCAACAGGCGGTTCAAGGTGATTTCGCCGTCGTTATCTTAAACCATAATCCACACAAAATTAAGAGGTTTTTTACCCACAGCATCTCCAAAAGGGTATCAAAGGCACTGATGGATAAGGAGCTCTACGTCATCGGTTGACCGGATGGTGTTTGGATTTTCCATCATAACAAAAGGAGTAGACCCAGATGACTCAGGCAAATAAAATCAGTTTGGAAATCTATCAATTAATTGTTCAAACCATTACATCGTCCAATCACCTTGATGAAATGGCCGATAAGCTGACACAGTTTCTAGTGGGCGCGTTGGGGATAAAAGGCGCCGCAATGTTTATATTGGATCCTGTTCGAGAAGAGCTCGAGTTGCTCGCCAGCACGGGTCTGAGTATCGATTATGTCAATAAGGGGCCTATACTGGTGGATAAAAGCATCAAAATCGGTTCCAATCGAGAGCCGGTCATAATCCGGGATACTGCCTCCAGCGACCGGCTTCAATACCCTGAGAAAGCACGGCAAGAGGGGGTTAAAGCGATTGTTTCGTATCCCATCATTGTACGAAATAACCTTATCGGATCTTTGCGTCTATACCACTGGGAACCCTGGCACATATCCAATGATGACATCCGGTTTGTGGAAGTGCTTGCCCGAACCACCGGCCTTGCACTGCTGTGTTTCCGACTGACAAATGTAGTAACCAACGTTAAGGAGACTGTGGAGGACGTTCACTCGATATGGTTGTAATTGCTCATCGATAGGCGTTAAAAGATATCGTCTCCTTTTAGTAGGCGCATATGACGTTACCTCTTTTCTTTTTTTCTCTTTGATATCTCTTTTAAGCGATTCATACATCTTGTTCAAAAAACATTAGATTATGGGTAATGCCGCCCCACCGCGCTATAGCGTTCACCCCATTTAATCATCTCCCCGTATCGTTGGTTTTGAATATGCAGTATTGACATTTAACTCTCCGTTTTGTATTCGATATCAATATGTCATGGGATTTTGGCGATTAAGGCGGCTGGAAACCGATAAGATGAATGGTTCACAGGCCTGACGCACTGGCACGGATAGCTGAATTTTAATGGTACGGGTTGTTGCGCAAAATGAGTGCAACTTACCCAATTGAACGGCGCAGGCATCATCTGGTCACCCAGTTAAGGCAATCTTCATCACTCATCTTTCAGAAGGGGGCGGTATGTCATCACAATTCCATGGAATATTTGGCGATTACAGTGAATTGTCCCTAAGGTGCGGCATCGATCAAGAGGCCATTTGCTGTTATTTCAATCCTCTCTGCTTTTCTCCCCAACAACCCAAGGATTGTAAAGCCGTACAAAAATCAATTACCGATTATTTTCAAACCGGCATATTTGAGCCAAACTATCCCATCCGCTATGTGGTGCCGGCCCTCCAAACAACCGAAGGGTGTCCAATTGGCCCGTCAGTGTATCGCAATTAATACCGGACCATGTGTTGAATAGTTTTTTCTTTGCCATGCATTTGTCATCCATCAACTGGTTTTTTTGATGAACACTACTGAAAAATTTGCTCGACAAATCTGCATCGACAAACTGACCTCGCTCTATTCAAGTTATTGGTACAGCGCATTGGGAACGCTGTCTGTTGCTTGTGTTTATGTGGCCGTCCAATTTCCAAACCATAATCCCATCCATCTCTTTTCATGGTTCGGGTTTCTGGTGTTTGTCTTTGTCTGGCGCTATTTTGTATATAAAAGATACTATAAGGAATCGCCAAATTTTAAGGCGCTCCGGCCATGGCTCTTGCGCATGCGGCTGTCAATCCTGATCAGCGGTTTGACAATGGCTTCAACAATCATCTTCTTTTATCCGGATGACAACATCTTGCGCCAGACGTTCACCATCTTTATTCTTACGAGCATGGCCGCCGGGGGGTTGGCGGTCCATGTCGCTGATTTGGTCAGCTATAAAGGTTATCTCTTCTCCTTGATGTTCCCGGTGATCATCGTGTCGGCTCTGACTGGCGGTATCCATTTCAGTGCCATCGCCATACTGGCATCCATATATATTGTTATCATGCTTTGGGCCAGCAAACGTTTGAACGATATCTTCACCTCCTCGCGTCGAATCAGTTATAAAAACCTATCCCGGGTTGAAAGTCTTGAGCTGGAGAAAAAACAACTCAGCAATCGGCTTGGGCGTATTTTCAAAGACAGCTCCACGGAACTCTATATTGCCAACGCAACGACCCACCGGTACTTGCAGGTCAATAGCGGGGCGCTCCAGAATTTGGGCTATACGGCCGCAGAAATGTCAGCCATGGCATTGCACCATGTAATCGTTGATATCGATACTGAAACTATTAATCGGATTACCAAGCCCTTGTGGGCTGGTACCGATGAATCCATCACCTTTAAAACGCATCAGCAGCGAAAGGATGGAAGCACTTACCCTGCTAAATTGCGATTTCAGCTCTCAGTAGTTGATTTGCCTCCTATACTGGTAATCACGGCGATCGATATTACCGATCGGGTAAAAGCCGAGCGCAAACTTCTGTACCAGGCCAATTATGACCCGCTTACGAACCTGCCCAACCGGTATTATATGCTCTCTTTCATCGGCAGCGCCTTCGCCAGGACCAAGAGAAGTAAGGCCAAGGCAGCATTGCTGTTCATGGATCTCGACAACTTTAAAGATATCAATGATACCCTCGGCCATGGCGTTGGCGACAAAATGCTCAAGCAAGTGGCCCTGCGCATCCAATCGTATCTGAGAAGGGTGGACACGGCCGCCCGCCTGGGTGGTGACGAGTTTCTGGTACTTTTAGAAGGGCTTAAGGAGCAAGACCATGCTGCGGTGGTGGTCCACAAAATCCTTGAAGCATTTGATGACCCGTTTTTGGTGGGCACCCATGAAATTTACACATCTGTGAGCATCGGCATCAGCATCTTCCCTGATGATGGCGACACGGTTGAACTGCTCATGCAGCATGCCGACACTGCAATGTACCATGCTAAAAATGACGGCAATCGCAGATATCGCTTTTTTTCACATGAGCTGCGGGCCCTCATGGACCAACAAATTGCCATTGAGAGCCGTCTCCGGCACGCTATCAAAAAAAATGAGCTTACGGTATATTATCAGCCTAAAATTGATATCCGCACAGAGCAAATTATCGGTGCCGAAGCATTGCTCCGCTGGCATAACCCTGACCTGGGCCAGGTCCCGCCGGGCGTTTTTATACCGGTTGCAGAAAAATACGGCCTCATCGAAGATATAGGCTCATGGGTGTTGAGAATCTCCTGTGAAGAGGCCAGCAGTTGGAAAGAGATCTGCTTCCGCCCGCTGCACATTGCCGTCAATATTTCGCCCCGCCAGTTCCGCTCAAACAATTTTCTCAACATCATCGATAATGTTTTGCACAAAAGCGGGCTGCCCAAACATCTCCTTGAAATAGAGATTACCGAAAATCTGCTTATGCACAACACTGGAGTGCCACTTGAAATATTAAACGCCCTCCAAAAATTGGGTATCACCCTCTCTTTGGATGATTTCGGCACCGGATACTCATCTTTGAGCTACCTCAAAGAATTTCCCCTTCAGGTATTGAAGATCGATCGCATCTTTATCAATGACATGATGGAAAACAAATACAATATGTCACTGGTCGATGCCATTATCGCCATGGCGCAGATGCTGGACCTTACACTGGTGGCAGAGGGGGTGGAAACCAAAGAGCAATTGGCCTTTCTGCGAAAACGCAACGTCGATATCGTCCAGGGTTTCTTATTCAGTCGTCCTGTTCCGGCCCAGGAATTTCGGGAACTTGTCCATAAAGGGTCTTTTTAGGACCCCCTCTACGCCAGATTTTCATGGGCCTTTTTTAACACCTCGCCGATTTGAATCTTCTGGGGGCAGTTATTTTCAGCTTTGGTGTAGTCGGCCCTTACGAGGTTATGGCGTACATCGGCCGGAAGTTTTCTGAAAAGATATGCCGCTGTCTTCCTGTCGCCATAGCTGTGGTTGTACATGCAATAGCGCATGATATCGCTGATGGGGATTTGTGCATCGACGGCGGATTCACAGATTCCGGCACATCCGGCGCAATACCCGCCGGCTGTTCTTTTGGCATACACGGCCAAGCGTTGCCTATCCCCCTGGGATAGCGGCTGCTTGTTTAAGGCTGCCGCGACGTTGGCCTTGAGTATGGTCATATTGGGCATGGCCGAACAAATGCTGGCGATATCCGGGTTCTCCCACACCGCCTTCAATCTGGCCTGTTCGGTGGTGTAGCCTTTTTCTAAAAACTTTTCAGTCATTTTTATTGCATCATCGGTTTCCGATCCTATGGTGGAATAGAAGTTGGCCGAAAAAGCGGCTTGAGTTTTCATAGCCGTCAATCCAATGCCAGCCGTAACACAGGCCGCCACCGCTTTTTTCATCTCAGCCTTATGCATCAGCCTGTAATTATAGCTCATCATGATGCCATCGATCCAACCCAGGTTTGCGGCTGTCACCATGTTCTTTTCCATGTTCTTGTGGGAGCTGAATCCGAACAAACGAATTTTGCCATTGGACTTGGCTTTTTCCGCCCATGCTTTTACATCAGCGGTCAATTCTTTCTCTGCGTCATTAACATAATGTATCAGATATAAATCGATATAGGATGTGTTCATTTTTTCCAGCGAGGCGCCTAACTTTTCGGTTAGCTTCTGTGGATCTGAAGTGGCTGATTTGGTGACCAGAAAGACCTTTTTGCGGTCTTCGGGAAACTTGGTGAAGTATTTGCCGATGGCCTGTTCGTTATTGCCCCATTTATAGGAGTCTGCAGTATCCCAATAGGTGACGCCCATTCTAACCGCTTGTCTGAATACCAACAGGTCGGACATTTTCAAAACACCGCCCAGTGCGAGAACCGGGACATCGATACCTGTTTTTCCAAATGGGCGCTTTGGCACTTTAGCATGTTCGGGTTGCTCTGATGACGGGCCGGCGCGGCACGGGGATGAATCTCCAAGTGAGAACAATGCCGATCCCAGACCGGCTGTGCCCGCGGTTTTCATAAAATCTCTTCTGGAATATTCTCTCTTTTTTTGGGGCATGCTTTGTTTCTCCTTTCGAATGTTAAACAGTCTTCAGCAGGCAGGATTCAAAAGCAGGGTACCAAGATAGTGCAGGGTTGTAAAGAATGCCCCTTTACCTTGGAATTCGCCCCTAGCTGCGATCATTGTTGAAGTATATGTGTCATGGTTATCCAGGATAACGTGAAAAAAACCTATCTATGTAACAAAAGACGTAACAATGTAACAAAAAACGTAACAATGTAACAAAAAGGTAATCGATAATCGATCCCATCTTAGCGCAACTGTTGTAACTGCTTGAAATTATAGCCTCTGCAAAATGGCATGTTTATTGCATTGTATCTTGAACTGACCTGCCAGGATTTTTAATATGAATTATTATACCCGCAGCCCCGTGCCCGTTTTATGAGCCATCAGGCTGCGCTCCATTCTCAACTACGTCGCAATTTACGTTAGGAGGTCCCAATGCGCCTGTTCACTTCTGCCATTGTTCTGGTCATGCTTCTATCTCTTTTAGCCTGCGGTGCTGGTGACTCATCAGACACCGGAACATCCGGCGAAACATCCGGCGAGTACACCTCAAGCCTTGAGCTTACAACTTCAGAATATGCCGAACTGACAGCCCTGGAACGGTATGCGGTCATCAACAAATTGATGAGTGCGCTATATAAAGGGACGGCAGCGTCTGACTTTTTTGATCTCTCCAGTGGATTGGAGCCATTGATGATAAACAGCGCTGCCATGGATATTGGTGAAGTCAAATCGGCACTCCAAAAGCCCATGGATGATAAAAACGCTGTGCTTGACCTGATTGATGACAAATATTATTTCGACGAGCGGGCTCGTCCACTCCAATACCCCCTGGCCATGCTCTACGAGTTTCCGCTCAGCCGGGACTATTTTGCAGTGTGGATGGCCTATCGATTGACAAACTCGATTCTGTTTTCGCCGGCCCTCGAACTGGAAACATGCAACTATACCGATATCCAGAGAGTCTTTCAGCGGCTGTTCAGCATGATCGAAAATGGTGATTCAATCCGGGATGTGGTTTATGCACACATGATATCCCAGGAGAATTGGCGACGTTTTCGGTCGCCCGAGGACAATACCCGGGAGATGATGGAGATTTTTCTAGGCCGTTTCAAAGATGAGGAGGTTCCGCTTGCATCACTGGCTTGCAAGAACTGGTCGTTGACCGATGACTCTGATGATTATCAGCTGGTCATCGGTTATGACGAAAATACCCAGCCCCAGGCCATCTTAGATACAACGGTTACCACTTGCACCGATTTTTACATGGCGATCGCCAATCATGCCGACTTGATACCCAGGATTGCTTCTGTGCTAGTGGAAGATTTTTTATCCGGTGCCTCTGACGATGAAAAGCAACAGGTTGTAGATGTTATTCTATCGGAAAATCCGCATGTATTTGAAGATATCTTTATCCCCATTATCTTCTCTCGTGAATTTCTGCTCGATACAGAGAGGCCGGCTCAATTCGAAGAGCGTTTTTTCAATATCGCCCATCGGATTTCCTGGTGGGCCAAGGCCAAGTTCTTCAAAGAGATCAACCCTGCCTGGAGCGGCTCTTCCTACCCGTCGCTGAAGAATATGAAACAGGCAGCGGCGACTTACAAACTCGGGCGCCCTGCAGAAGTCCCACTGGATACCTTGAGCTTTTCATTTTTCCATAAAGCCATACGGGAAAAATTGCTTCTGGATATTCGAAAAGATGTATTCGAAGAAAACGACGGCGGATGGCAGGATGAATTTATCCAGGTCGATTTGTCAAACGATGATTTTATCAAGTACCTGTTTATCAGCATCATTTCCAGGTTGCCCACCGATATAGAGCTTACCACGCTCGGCCAGATTTTCGAAGATAGAGGCTACACGACACAAGACCGTGCATTATACCAGGCTTTGATTGTCATGGATTATCTCTCCCGGCTTTCTGAAACTTACTATCTCAATGCGTTGGATTAGAATAGGAGAATACAATATGATGAACAGACGCAATTTTCTTAAGTTAGCTGCCATGAGTGGGTTAACGGCCATGATGCCCCCTTTGTTCCAAAAACGTGCTGCCTGGGCCGCATTGCCCGACACCCTACAATACCAGGCCCCTGCCGTGCTGCCGACCATAATTCATGTCTTTTTATACGGCGGGCCGTCAGAACTTGCCGGTAATTTGACCAATATTGCGGATATCGCAGCCAATTCCCAGAATCCCTATCCCGTCACTCTCGATCCGAACAGCAGTGATCACGATATTACGGCCAACGCCTTTTGGGGTGAAGCGGGCGGTAACATTATGGAAAGCCTGCTGGATTCAGGCGACCTGTCTATTTACCGGACGGTGAATCGCATCAAGGCGGATACAAAAGATCACGGCACCTGTGTTACTCAGAATCTGGTCGGAGGTCTGGATGTTTACGCTCCCGGTATCGCGACAAATCTGGCTGCCATCCTTGAACGGTTCAATCCCTTTGGCAAAGCCATTGACCAGCTGGTTTTACCTTTTGTCTCATTTGAAGGCGAAAGCCGGGTGTTCAACCTCGGCGACCTGAACCCTTCTCTGACGCTTCGACCCATGAACCTGAATGAGAATTTTACCAATCCCTATGAACGTTATCGTTACTGGTACCTTGATCGCGATGGTGAACAGACCAATGATGTGGCTTTGGAGGCCATGGCGAGAGATGTCAGCGCTGTGAATGCGCCGCGCCATTCAAAGGTTGAAGAGCCCTTCCTGAAACGCAGCGAACTGGAAGCATTCGTCGACGCCCATTTCAATGCTGATACCGTGGAAGCCAATCTTCCAACCGACCCTGATACCAACGCCCCCATTGCATATCCCGACAACTCTTTCGGGCGGAAGCTTAAGGCGGCTGTCAGTCTGGCGGTGAACAACCCCGACACGGTATTTATCAGCCTTGGCAGCAGCGGTCTGGGTGGGTGGGATGACCACTCCTCGGCCCTTGATGATTATCCATCACGGATGCAAGGGCTGTTTTCGGCATTGGATTCGGCTGCCAAGCACCTGCGTTTGGCAGCCGCCGACTCGGTTGTCATAAATGTGTTCGGAGATTTCGGCCGCAACGTCAATCTCAACAACTCAATGGGGTGGGATCACGGTAACAATCAGAATCTTTACACCTTGGGAGGCTCCGGTATTCCCGGTCGGGCTCTGGGAAAACTGGTGGGCCGCACCCATCGAATCGGCACCCCCTTTCAGAACCGGCAATTTACTTCTCCCACAGCGGACAGCTACCAATGCGAGCCTTTCAGTATCGCATCCACCTTGTTCAAATATTTCGGTGTCCAAAATCCGGAGGTGCTAACGGGTGAAACGGCCATCGATGAATCAGACAATGTACAAAATGAGAAGGTCTGATCTTCAGGTTATGATACAATCTGAATAGCTTGCCATGATTTCCGTACTGTAGTACCTTGCGGGCATGAAAACATCGGCGCCTCTTATATTGATATGGGTACAGGCCGGAGGTTTTTTTCTTTTGGTCTGGCTGATGGGCTGCAGCCCAAAACCTATGAAGGTGCAACCGCCGTCTTATGAAGTCGTGGGGTTGGCCAGTTTCTACGGGAAGAAGTTTCACGGCCGCAAGACGGCCAGCGGTGAGCGATTTAATATGTATGCGATGACGGCCGCCCATAAGCGCCTGCCGTTCGGCACTCTGGTCCGGGTGACACATTTGAAGAACGGACGATCGGTTGCCGTTCGCATCAATGACCGCGGGCCCTTTGTCCGGGGACGCATCATCGACCTGTCTTATGGCGCCGCCAAAAAGCTGGGGATGGTTTCCAAAGGTGTAGCCCGCGTTAGAATCAGGGTTGATTGAAAATCGCCATGGGAATCGATAAAAAATCGGCTGCCTTAGTGGGCGGGGCGTTGGTATTTATTTTTTTAGTCCAAATAGTGCCTCCCATTGCCCAAGACCCCGACTATCATCGTTTTGCCGATCGGCGTAGCCTTTTTGGAATTCCCCATTTCTGGAACGTGGTTTCAAATCTGCCCTTTTTACTGCTCGGCACTTTGGGCCTTTCCGCAGTTGCCTTGAACCGGACCCCGGGGTATCTTCCCGAATTAAAGCCGGTTTACATGATGTTTTATGCAGGTGTTTTTCTGACGGGATTGGCATCTGCCCACTACCACCTCAACCCTGCCAATGAGACCCTGGTCTGGGATCGTTTAGCGCTGACCATTGTGTTTATGGCCTTTTTCGCCGCTGTGTGGGGGGAGCACATTTCTGCGACCATGGGTCTTAAAATGGTGTGGCCGCTGACCGGCATCGGTTTGATGTCCGTCGTCTATTGGTATGTCACCGAGTCCCTGGGGCGGGGAGATCTGCGTTTCTATGCGCTGGTTCAGTTCTTGCCCATGGTGCTGTTGCCGGTGATGATGGTGGCCCACAAATCACAGCTTACCGGTGTGGCCTATATCTGGGGGGTGATCGTCGCCTATGCCCTGTCGAAAGTCGCCGAAGTT
>JASFKE010000059.1:0-11806 GCA_050118795.1 Desulfobacteraceae bacterium
AAATGCAAACACGTTGTGCGATATACAGCGATTCTAATTGAATACCATTCAGCAAGTTTGTTGCCGTTCGGAAAATGGCAAGGCTGGCGGACGCAAGCACTACAAGGATGGAGCCTACATTCGCATTGTTCACCCCGTCTCCGACAAACATCACCGATAAAGGCGATGCGGGCCATGTAGCCACTGTCTTCGAGGATGGCGATCAGGGCGAACAGGATCAGGAAGATGGGAATGTAGTTTAAAAGCGCATTGGCCGAGTCGACCATCCACAGCCCCATTAACGCAAATAGGGATCTTCCAGCATGCCGGCGTCGGGCAGCACCCCGGCGATAAAGGCCCGGAGTTTGGCCAGCACCGGCCACCAGTACTGGGTGAGGTCGTATCCTTAGCTTTTGGAACAAAACCAAGGTCCAGGAGCCGCTGGCGCACCGCTCCGGAGCTGTGGTGGCAATGGATCCTGGCCCGACAGCCCGACTTTACATCATTTAGCATGCAACCTTATAAGTGTCTATCTGTGCGCCGACAGCTACCGTGGGCGCCCTAAACCAAGAGAGCTATATCGCATCGAGTTGTTTAAAGACAATTACTACAATAGCATTCTGATGGAGTGCTGCGAAAAACTGATGAATCACTAACAGCAGGGGGTGAAAAATAGGCAATTACTTTTCTGGCTTTCGATAAAAAAGTAATGTAAGGAATTAGACTTCTGCTTTCATCTGCCCCGCATTTAATAGACATTTTAGGCGGAATTACTATTGCTCCTGTGTTTTAGAGTAAGTTTATCTTTTCTCTGTATCTCCACAGTTTCTCCACAATTCCAACACAATTCCAACACAATGTGGTGGTACTCCACAACAGGTGTCAAACTATTACATTGCTGATCCAAGCATCCCATAAGTATCTGATTACATATTCGTTATTGCTAATGAATCAAAACGGCGGACCTGGACTGCGCTGTCTCAACCGATAGCTGTTTCAACTTCTAATGGATTGATGTAAAGGACTGAAAATTGGATAGAATTCATGAGCTGATCGAGGTTTTAGGCGACAAGGCGGTGATCTCAAGGGGGCTTGCCGCAAAAGAGGAAAAAATATGTAAAATCTGCGGTAAACCGGCCAAACATTTTCGGACAACTTTCTCAGAATTCGAGTTTAGCTTGTCATCGATTTGCCAATCCTGCCAGGATTACTACTTTATGATAGAAAACTGATAATTTTTTAGTGCCTTGCAGTGTGAATGCATACACCACACTGCCCGGTCGATGGGCTAATGTCACAATGTCCAAGGTTGTTCAGGCCGATTTTTCGGTTGGATACCGGATCAACTCGTTGGCAGTGCACAAAGCGCAAGGCTGATTCCCTTGTATGGTAAAATTTAGAGGCTCGGGTGTATCTTTGTTTATGCGGTCGATTGAATGCCGTGACGCAAAATTTTACGGCGCAGGGTATTTTTGTCAATTCCGAGCTCTTTGGCCGTTGCGACTTTTTTCCATTGGTTGCGTTTGAGTGCTTGGAAGATCGTGAGTTTCTCTAAATCTTTAAGTGTCATTCCATCCGGTACATGGTGGGGGGTGCTGAACGGTTGAAGGCGTTCGGGCAGATGGTGCAACCCGATCAATCCCTCAGCGCACAGAACGAATGCATGTTCGATGGCATTTTCCAGTTCACGAATATTCCCGGGCCAATCATACATCATCAGCGCGGTCATGGCACCGTGTGCCAGGCCGGGTATCCGTCTGCCCTTGATGCGGTTGAAATGGTCGATAAAATAGTCCACCAAAAGTGGTATATCCTCCCTTCGCTGGCGCAGAGGCGGTAGCGAAATCCGCATGACATTGATGCGATAAAACAGATCTTCCCGGAACAGATTGTCCCGAACCCGCTGCTCCAGATCGCGATGGGTCGCTGTAATTATCCGGGCATTGGTATGAACCGGTTGGGTCGATCCCAACGGCTCGTAGGTGCGCTCTTGCAGCACCCGCAGTAATCGCACTTGAACGGCTGGGCTGACATCACCGATCTCATCGAGAAAAATGGTGCCGTCCTGGGCCAGTGCGAACCGGCCGGCTTTGTCCTTTTTGGCATCGGTAAATGCACCGGCTTTATAACCGAAAAGCTCGGATTCGATGAGGGTGTCCGGCAAAGCACCGCAGTTTACCGCAACAAAGGGCCCTTTTTTGCATCTGCTGTGGTTGTGAATCGCTTTGGCCAGGAACTCTTTACCGGTGCCGGTGTGGCCATCGATCAATACCGTGCTGTCGCTCTGGGCAATCTGGGGTAAAATTTCAAAATATCGCAGCATTTGTTTATTTTTAGAGACGATATCCTGAAATGAATGGGTTTTAAGATAGGCTTTTTTCAGCTCGCTGATGGCCGACAGGTCCCGGAATGTCTCAACACCACCAATGATACTGTCGTCCGAAGCCCTCAACACAGCGGTATTGACGCTGATGGGAACACGTTTGCCGTCGGCGCGTTGAATGTACACGGGCATATTGGAAATGGGTTTTCCGGTCTGCATGGTTTGACGTAAAATACATTCATTGCCGCAGATGTTGGTTCTGAAAATGTCGTAGCAGCTTTTACCGATGGCCTGATTGCGTGAAAATCCGGTGATCTTTTCGGCCGCCCGGTTAAAGGACATGATTTTCCACGACTGATTGACCGTAAAAACCCCCTCTTCGATGCTTTCCAAGATAATCTTGAAATTCTTTAGGACCGATTGCACAGCTCTATCCTTATTCCTCTGGGTTATCTTGGACCAGGCCCAAAACAATGGCCTGCTTCGCCGGGTTGTCGGACTCAGGCAGCCCAAAGTTCCATGATGCACCTGAGGCCAATTTGATATTGCTATGGGTGCATTTTGTTCCCTACACCATAACATAAGGGTTTCATTTGTTGCCAATTAAAAATTAAGGGGGTCGCCTCTGGTATGGAGCTTTATTTAAAAATATTATAATAACGGTACTATAAAAATTATTCCACGGGATTTTGGCCTTCGGCATCGACTTTGCTCTATAAAGATTTGGTTTCGGGTACAAAAAGGTCCGCTCTATGGCCAACCCAAGGAGGTGAATCTTATGTTCAAAAAAATTTTATTTGCCACAACCGCTTCTCCGACGTGTGACGATGCTGCCAAAGTCGCTTTTGATCTGGCAAAAAAGTATAATGCTACGATCTTTGCATTTCATGTGTTTGGCTTTCCCACCCGCGGTGCCAGCCCCTTTTTCATCGATTTTCGAACCGGTGAAGAGGAAACCGATAACGAGGACTATACGGCCTGGGTCAAAGAGGAGATGAAGAACACCTATGCCAAGCAGATTGAAACCGTCGACAATTGCGTCATCGACTGCACCGTCGGAGCGCCCCATACAGCGATTCTGCGCAAGGCACGCAAAGAGGATGTCGATCTCATTGTGATGGGCGCCCACACCCGGGAAGAAGATGTCGGTGGCGCCCGATTCCGGGATATTGTCGGCAGTACGATGCAAAAAGTCGCGCGGGGCGCCCGTTGCCCGGTACTGATTATCAGCCGTCCATGCACCACCTGTTTTTGGTATTTCAGTAATATCGTTTTCGGCACAGACTTTTCCAAAGCCTCCATGTCGGCCTTCACTTTCGCCTACCAGACCGCCAAAGCCATTGGCTGCAAGCTCTACTTGTTTCATGCCATCGATTTGACCGATATGCAGTTCGGCAAGCGCTCCGGGCAAGAGGAGATCGAAAACAAGCTGGAGATTGCCAGGAAAAAGATAGAAAAGATTTACATCTCACGTATGGAAGATTTTGATAATTATGAGATCGAAATATGGGAGGGGATTCCCCATGTCGAGATTCTCAAATTTGCACGTGAAAAAAGCGCAGATCTGGTTGTGATGGCCCATCATACCCGTGAGATCGATCCTGAAAAAGCGCTTTTGGGCAGCACGGTGGAACAGGTCGTGTTGCGTTCGGCGTGCCCGGTGGCCAGCGTCAACCGACCGGACAAAGTCGATGCAACCTTTGATCGTCACTCCAAAGCTTTTCGAATGAAAATGGAGACCGCTGATGAATAGAGTAGCCAATTGGGATTGGGACACCCCGGAAAAACGTATTGAGATCGGACTTTGGGGCAATCGGTTTGAATGGGTAGAAGAGTTCCAAGCCAGCCCCGACGGAGAAAAGATCGCAGCCGTTGTCAAGCAGGAAGATGAAACTTTCACTGTCTGTTTGAATGGAGAGACCTGGCCGTCGGCTTTTGAAAAAGTCTGGTCTTTGCGATTTGCGCCCGACGGTCGTCTCACGGCCCTTGTCTCGGAAGATGGGCTGTGGACAGTGGGGGTGGATGGAAAGACATGGGACAATCGGTTCGATTATGTATGGGCGCCCCGGTTCAGTGCAGACGGAAAACGGATCGCCGTTGCCTTTCAGCAAGAATTGAAATACGCAATGGCCATTGACGATGCACCATGGGAGCAACGCTATGCCAATATGACGGATATGACCTTGAGTCCGGATGGCCGGCACAGCGCCGCCACCGTTCAAACCGCCCCACTCAGCGAAGGGGACATCTTTGCTTTTGGGCAGGGTATCTTCACGTCCGCTGTAAATGGCGAGAGATGGCCCGATCAGTTCGTCAATGTATGGGGCAACGTGTTTAGCTCCAGTGGCCGGAGTTTGGCGGCTGAGGTGCGTTTAAACCGCCACCAATACACCATTGCCGTCGACGGTAAGCCCTGGCCGCAAACCTTTGGCTTGGTTTGGGAGCCGATGTTTCAACCCGATGGCGATGCGGTCACCGCACCCGTTCGAACCGAGAATGGCTGGACCCTGGCCCAGGACGGCCGGATCATATGGCCGCAATGCTTCCAACAGTGCTGGCAGCACCAATACAGCCCCGACGCAAAGAAGATCGCTGCAATCGTTGCGCCTCAATTCGGCAAGTGGACCATTGCCGTGGATGGTGTGCCATGGCGCCAAAGAGTCGGCAGCATGTTGGCCGATATGGTGTTCAGTCCTGACAGCCGGCGTATCGCAGCAGCCGCCAAGGAAGAGGATCACTGGACCATGATCGTGGATGACAGCCGCTGGCAAAATCGTTTTCGTCGACTTTGGCCTCCAATTTTCAGTCCGGACAGTCGACATGTGGCTGCGAAAGTTCAAGGAAACGGTTATTACACGATTGTTATCGACGACCATTGCTGGAGGCAGCACTGTGACCAGTTGTGGCAACCGGTATTCCATCCATCGGGTGAGAAAGTCATGGTCCGGAGCATTGAGAATGGGGTTTTTTATCGTCGTGTCCTGCCGCTAGCCGAATTATTACAATAGGAGGAATACCGATGCATGGGATGTATCAGTTTGTCAGTGGGCCATTGGTTTGGGTCTCATTTGGCCTTTTTGTCGGCGGTTGCTTATTCAGGTTATGGCAGTTGTGGCGATTGGCACACCGCAAGGAGAGATTCATCTTCAGCTTTTTCAACCTGCGCTACAGTTTCCGGTCCATCGTACGTTGGTTGACGCCTTATGCCACTGTCAGCATGCGCAGCAACCCGGTGATGACGGCCGTAACCTTCGCATTTCATATCAGCTTACTGCTGGCGCCGGTGTTTTTGCTGGCCCATATCGTTTTGGTGGAAGAGTCCTGGGGGGTGACGTGGTGGGCCTTGCCCGACGGCGTTGCCGATGGGTTGACACTGGTTGTCATTGGCGCTTGCGTCTATTTTTGTGTACGCAGATTGAGACAGCCGGAGGTGCGTTATGTCACCAGCGCCTCTGATTTTTTGATCCTGTCCGCTGTTTCAGCACCTTTTATCACGGGTTTTTACTGCAGCATTCAACTGCCCGGTTATCAAATAATGGTCATTGCGCATATATTGTCCGGAGAGATCCTGCTGGCCGCCATACCCTTTACGCGGCTGATACATATGGTTTACGCACCATTCACACGAAGCTACACCGGATCCGAATTCGGCGCAGTCAGGCATGCCAGAGATTGGTAATGCTCATGTTCCATCAGGACGGCAGGGTAGGGTAGAATGCGTAATAAAAGTCTCAGCTGGCGGCAGGGTAGCGCAGCTGCATTAATGAAAATGGATTGTACAGGGGGTTGTCATGGCAGAACTTGCCCTTAAAAAAGAGGACCAAGCGGCTCAGTCATCCGCAGCACCGAACCAGGTGGCTGATCAAGGTGTCGATGAAGGCGTATCGCGCCTGACCAGTGAAAAGATCGAATCGGTAATCAATGGGGTTTTGAAAAATGAGACCGGCGCCCGGCTCAAGGCCTATGTCCAAACATGCGCCCATTGCGGCCTGTGTTCGGAAGCCTGTCATTTCTATTTGTCCAATGACAAAGACCCGGCTTTCTCTCCGGTTGGCAAGGTCAAACAGACCTTATGGGAGATGCTCAAGCGCAAAGGGCGTATATCGCCCGATGCGATCAAACGGATGGTTCAGATTGCGCATACTGAATGTAATCTATGCAAGCGGTGCAGCATGTATTGCCCGTTCGGAATCGATATCGCGTACTTGATGCTGGTGGTCAGGCGCATCTGTCATAAACTTGAAGTTACACCGCTGTATATTCAAGACACGGCCAACAGCCATTCGGTGACCACCAATCAGATGTGGGTCAAAGAAGACGAATGGATCGATACCCTTCAATGGCAGGAGGAGGATGCCCGGGATGAAATACCCGATTTGCGAATTCCCCTGGAGAAGGAGGGCGCCGACATCATGTATTCGGTGATTGCACCGGAGCCGAAATTTCAGGCTGAGCTCATCTACCAGGCCGGTGTGATTTTTCATGTGGCGGGTCTGGATTGGACCATGCCTGCCTCACCGGGATGGGATAACAGCGATATGGCGATGTACACCGGAGATAACGAAATCATGGCAAGGATAAAGCGAGCCCATTTCGAGACGGCTGCCCGGTTGCGGGTCAATCGGATTGTTATGGGGGAGTGCGGACATGCTTTCCGATCGGTGTATGACATGGGAAATCGGGTTTTGGGGTGGAAGATGCCACCGATTCGGGTACAGCATGCCATAGATTTTTACTATGAACTGCTCAAAGAGGGACGCATTAAGGTCGCCAAAAAATTTGAACAGCCGGTGACTCTGCATGATCCGTGCAACGTGGTGCGCGGTCGCGGATTGCATGAAAAAGCCCGCTATGTCATACGCCAGACCTGTGAGCAACTGATTGAGATGCACCCCAATCGCGAGCACAATTACTGCTGTGCGGCCGGGGGAGGCGTGATCAATTGCGGCCCGCCGTATAAACAGGTGCGTATGAAAGGCAATCGGGTCAAAGCGGAACAGTTGGCCGCCACCGGCGCCAAAGTGCTCATAGCGCCATGCCACAATTGCCACAGCGGATTAGAGGACATCAACCACCACTATGAGCTGGGAATGGACGTGAAGTTTATCAGTGATATTTTGTATCAAGTAATGGAAAAACCCTCATCAGAATAGGAGAAAAAAGTGACCGCATTACGTATCAGCTGTATCGCCGCCATGCTGGTCATCTTATCGGTGGCCGGGTACGCTTTTTCCCAAGAGGAGATGGTCGTTGTCGATAACTCGGTTTTTAACAAGCCCGTACGTGCGCCCGCCCTTTTCGAGCACGACATCCACAATGAGGAGGCCGAACTCGAGGATTGCAATATCTGTCACCATCTTTATGAGGATGGCGAGCTCGTTGAAGATGAATCCTCCGAAGACCAGGCCTGTTCGGATTGTCATTCAGTCGCTGATTCAGGAGACAATCCATCCCTTCGCAGAGCCTTTCATCTAAATTGCAAGGGCTGCCATCTGGATAAAGGGGCCGGGCCGATCATGTGTGCCCAGTGTCACCCCAAAGCCGGGTAGACCCCGTGTTTGCTTGATAAAGGTAGTAAAGTAACTGAAACCATGGATATTTCGATCAATACAGTGATGGCGCTTTCAATTTTGAACATGCTGCCCTACAATACCTTAAAAAGAGAGGTATGATATGCCCAAAAAAATCCTGATAATTGATGATGATCCCGTAGTGCTCAAATATCTAGAGAGCCTTTTGACCGACAACGGCTACCAGGTTTTCAAGGCCTCCAACGGCGTTGAGGGCTCTAAAATGGTCGCCAAAGTCAAACCGGATCTGATCACATTGGATCTGGAAATGCCGGAACAATGGGGGCCGCGCTTCTATCGAAAGATGGTCAAAGATAAGGAGACCAAGGATATTCCTGTGATCGTCATTAGCGGGTTGACCGGCAGCCAGTACAGTTTGCCAAAAGCGGCTGCGCATTTAAACAAGCCATTTGAGCCTGACGAGCTGTTGAAGTTGGTGCAGGATCAGATCGGTGAACCCTAATTGTTGTAGATATATTTTTATGAGAACCCTTAAAGGCTCCAACCCATGGCGGAAAAGCTCACCAAGAAGCGACATAGCCTCGCCCTGAAGATCATTGCCTCGGTGGGGGTTATTTTGTTTTTTTCATTTTCCGCGTGGGCCATTTACCATCTTCGCCACAACCGGGAAAAGGCGATGTCCGATATCGCACAGGATTGTGACCGGCTCAGCGAAGCGATTCTATTGGGCTCACACTACGCCATGATGATCAACGAGCGCGATGATATCAACCAGATCATTCGTAATATGGGCAGGATGCAAGGGGTCGAACATGTTCGTATTTACAACAAGGCGGGCCAGATTAAATTCTCGAATCTGCCCCGGGAGGTCGGTTTCACCACCGGCATTAAAGCCCAGGCATGTGACATTTGCCATAGAACCGATCCACCCCTCGATGCCGTCAATTTAAATGATCGAAAACGCATTGTCACCCTCGAAACCGGAGAACGCTACCTGGGGGTCATCAGTCCAATCTACAACGAACCCGGTTGCGCCAGCAGCGCTTGTCACGCCCATCCCCCCAATAAAAAGATCCTCGGCGCCCTGGATGTCGTTATTTCCCTTGAAGAGACCGATGCTCAGATCCTTGGATTTCAGCGCGAGTTGGCACTTTTTGGGGGGATCGTTTTCGTGGCCACATCCGCAATCATCATTTTTGTTTTGGAGTGCTTTTTCATCATTCCCATTAAGCGTATCATTCAGGGCACACGGCTGATCGGGCAAGGTCAATATGATGCCCTGGCCGACTTCAACAAAGATGATGAATTGGGCGGGCTGGCAGCGGTAGTGGATCGTATGGGGTCCGATATTGGAAATAAGCAACTTGCCTTGAATCGCCAAAAGGATGAATACCAACGTCTTTTTGAATTGGTCCCCTGCATCATCTCTGTCCAGGATAGAGACTATCGGCTGATCAGCTACAACCGGGAGTTTTCCAAGCGCTTCGGACCCCAAACGGGTGATTATTGCTACTCAGCGTACAAAGACCGGAGTGAAAAATGTCAGGATTGTCCAGTGGAGAAGACCTTTGTCGACGGCCGGCCGCACTACAGCGAAGAGACAGGTGTCAATAAAGATGGGACGCTGACCCACTGGATCGTCAAAACCGCTCCAATGAAAGACGAAACCGGTGAAATCATCGGCGCCATGGAGATGAGCCTGGATATTACACACCGCAAGCAGCTCGAGGTCAGGCTGGATCAATCAGAGAAAAAATATTTTGCCATATTTAACAATATTCCCACGCCTGTGTTTGTTCTGGATGCGGAGACACTTGAAATTTTGGACTGTAGCGACAGAATCAGTCAAGTATACGGCTATCACAAGCAAGACGTTGTCGGTCAATCCTTTTTGACGTTCTTCCCCCCCGAAGAGGCCCAGCGATACGCTAAATTGCTTAGATCGGGGCAGCAGATCGACCAGGCGAGGCACCTGGATCATACGGGCAGCGTTCTGTTCGTTCAAATTTTGCTGTCACCGTCGCAATATTCCGGACGGGACGTATTGCTGGCCGCCACAAGTGATATTACAGATCGTCTGGAAACCGAGCTTAAATTGATTCAGGCCGGTAAAATGGCGACTTTGGGTGAGATGGCCACCGGTGTGGCCCATGAGCTCAATCAACCCCTGGCCGTCATAAAAACCGCCAGCAGTTTCTTTCTTCGCAAGGCGCGCAAAAAAGAGGCCATTGACGAGGATATCCTCAGTACCATGGCCGAAGAGATCGATAGCCATGTCGATCGGGCATCCCATATTATCAATCATCTGCGTCAATTCGGCCGCAAATCCGAATTGGCTTTAGAGGCTGTGCAGGTGAACGATGTTCTGCTCAAGGCGTTTGACATGTTCAGCCAGCAGTTGAAATTGAGACAGATCGATGTCCGGTGGAGTCTGGATCAATCACTTCCCCAAATCCAGGGCGAACCGGGAAGATTGGAGCAGGTCTTTATTAACCTGCTGTTGAACAGCCGGGATGCCATTGAAGAGAAGCGAAAGATGGCCGATGGTGATCAGCGACCCGAAAAGGTGATCACCATCAAGACATACCGGAAAAACACCCATGTCGTTGTCGAAGTTTGCGACTCCGGTATTGGAATCCCTGAGCGAAACCGTGGAAAAATCTTCGAGCCCTTTTTTACCACCAAAAAAGTGGGTGAAGGCACCGGTATCGGTTTGTCGATCAGCTATGGGATCATAAAAGATTTCGGCGGCACGATCCGCGTTAGATCTGAAAAATCCCAAGGCGCCTGTTTTATCATCACCTTTCCCTCAGGGCAGGCTCATGCTCACTGACAAAGATAACCTGATGTCCATCCTGCTGGTGGATGATGAAGCCGGTATCCGCAAAGTGCTCGGGATCGCCTTGACCGATTTGGGATACCATGTGCTTGAAGCTGAAGACAGTGAAAAAGCGCTGCAGTTGTTCAAGCTGGAACATCCGGCGATCGTGCTTTCAGATATAAAAATGCCCGGCAAGGATGGTATCGAGCTGTTGCAGGAGATCAAACGCCTTGAACGGGAAACCGAGGTGATCATGATTACCGGGCACGGCGATATGGACTTGGCCATCAAGAGTCTGAAATATGACGCCACTGATTTTATCACCAAGCCGATCAGCGATGCCGCGCTGGAAATTGCATTGCGACGCGCCCAGGAGCGCATCACCATGCGCCGTCAGCTCAAGCAATACACTGAAAATTTAGAGAGCCTGGTCGCCGAAAAGACCCGAAAACTTCTCGATGCAGAGAGGATGGCTGCTGTCGGCGAGACGGTGGCCGGACTTTCGCACTCTATCAAGAATATCACCGGCGGGCTCAGCGGGGGCGCCTTTGTCGTGGAGAAGGGGTTGGAGCTGGACAACCCGCAATATCTTCGTCAAGGCTGGCGTATGGTACGCGGCAACGTGGAAAAAATCGCCAGACTCTCCCTGGACCTTCTCAACTACTCCAAGACAACCCAGATAAACATCCAGAGATGTCACCCCAATGGTCCGGTGCTGGAAGTCATCGAGTTGATGCGCCCGCGGGCCGAAGAAGAGGGGATCTCGCTGCTGATACAACTGGATGAATCATTGAAGCCCATAGGCTACGATCCCGAAGCGATCCATCGGGTCTTGTTGAATCTGGTCACCAATGCATTGGACGCGTGCAGTGAAACCAACTGCTCTCATGGCGATAAGAAGGTAAGCCTGCAGACCTGTGGGCCTGCCGGTTGGGGGGTTGAGTATCGCGTCTGTGATACCGGTTGCGGAATGGATGCACAGACCCGCGGAAAAATTTTCGAGAGCTTTTTTACCACCAAAGGCAGCCATGGTACCGGAATCGGGTTGATGATGACAAAGAACATCATTGATAAACATCATGGCACCATCGAGGTGCGGTCCAAACCAAAGGTGGGCACCGAAATTATTGTCCGATTGCCGGACCGCGATGC
>JASFKE010000060.1:0-11672 GCA_050118795.1 Desulfobacteraceae bacterium
TGCCAGTACATCGGCGCTGGCCGCTAAATCACAAGGAACTGAAAAGACCGCAGCGCAGACAACCTGGGGGGGCAGTTCGCTGCCATGGCTTCCAAGATAGACAAGGGTAAGGTTTCCACCTAAACTGAATCCGATCAATACGATTTTTTCATAGTGTTTGTTACCAAGTGCATACTGAACCACAGTGCCCAGATCATCTATGGACCCATTATGATAAAACCTCAGCCGGCGATTGATCTGTCCGGAGCAGGAACGATAATTCCATGCCAATGCATCCCAACCCTTTTGATTTAACATACTGGCCATGCCCACCACATAAGGGCGATGTGAATTGCCTTCAAGGCCGTGTGAAATAATTCCCAGCATGCTGCTGCCGACGTTGGACCAGTCCAGATCCAGAAAGTCCCCATCGTCGGTTTCGATGCGTTCTCTGCGGTACAGATTGACATCAAATCGTCTAAACAGCGCCGGGCAGATGGTTTGCAGGTGCCCGTTGCGCAGGTAGAACGGCGGCCGGTATGACGATGGCGATACGATAGGCATATGCTCTAATCTCCAATTGCCGGCATGTTACCCTGAAATTAGAGTGTCATAAAGTACAAAACTACCTCATAGACAAACAGAACCCCACTTGCCGATGGAGTTGCCCGCCTTGACGGGAATCAATTCCGGATCGCACGGTCCCATACCAATGCCGTAGAGCGTTCCGCTTTTTGTCTCCTTCTGCCCTCTTTCTAACTCATATTTATATTTTGAGGTATAATATCCAGAGCGGCTTCCATGTGCCTGCAGAAGATCTCAATGATCTGCGGATTAAAACCCACCCCCCCTTTTTCCAATTCCACCTGAATGCCGGCTGCTTCAAAAACTCTCTTCCATGAATCTTCGTCCCCGGCCAGGTCCTCTTCAAAATGCACCCCAGCCACCAGCATAAAAGAGGCCAGACGCACCCTGGCATAGCCGCCGTCCACCACTGCCCGGACAATGCTCTGCTGATCGGGATAGCCATCTTCCACCGCGCCCACATGGACCTTGGCGCCGTACTTTTGCTGAAGCATGTGTTGCAATGCAGGATAGCTGCTCCAGCAGGGGTGGTCCGTACCGTGGCCCACCAGCACAAGCGCTTCATCCTCATTTTTCTCAACCAAAGGCGCCAAAGCCCGCACCACCGCCTCATAGTCTTCAACAGCGCTGAGCAAGGGCAGGCCTATGCTGGTGCGAATGCCGCATCGATCCACTTCGGCCAGCAACCGGTAGAATTCATGGGCGCTGGTCAAATGCAGGCTCTGGACCATGGCCCACGGGTGACCTTGCCGGGCCAGCACTTCCAACACCTGGTGGGGATGACGTCGCGCGATCTTCTGCCTTTGTTTCAACCGGTCTTTGACCATGCGCGAGGTGTAGGCCCAGTGGATTTCATGCCCGGCAAAACGCTGCTTAAAAACAGCATCCATATGGTCATAAGTTTGCATGGCCCGGCTGGTTGTGCCAAAAGCTGCGATCACAATGGGAATGGTCATTTGTTTCTCCTAAAACTCTATATTCACACCGGCTGTTGCACGGAACCCGTCATCCGGGTATCCGTAGTGACTTTCGTAATCTTCATCCAGAATGTTCACAAAATGAACAAAGAGCTCTGATTTGCATTTATGAAAATGCAACGGATGAATGATTTTCAGATCCACGGTGGTGTATCCGTCGATTGTCTTTTCCGAAGTGTTTTCCAAATCACTGTATTGTCTGCTAACGCTGGTAAGGGTTGTTTCCGTGCGGGTTTTGGCCGCCAAAGCCCAATTAAGCGTCACCTTGAATTTATGCTCAGGGGTATAAGTCAGCTCATTGTCATTTTCCCTGTTACGGCTTTGCTGCCACACATGGCTCAGATCAAAACCTGCTGTTGAAGCCAGCTGCCAGTTCACCACCGTCTCAACCCCCTGGCGATAGGCCCCGTCGATATTGACCGGCCGTTTAATCAGATCGGTCCCCTCCTGATAAACGATCTTATCATCGGTATCCTCGTGAAAAAGGGTGATCTCCACGATCCGCTCTTTGGAAAAGCGATGGCTCATGCCGGCCGACACCGTCCATACACTCTCTACCTGAAGATCGGGATTGCCGCGAACCTGATCGATGGAGCCGTGGCTGGACTGGTAGAGCTGGCCGAATGTGGGGACATTGACCCCATAGCCGGCATTGATTTTGGCCTGAGTGCGCTCACCCAAGGCAATGCCAACACCGCCATTGGCCGCCGGTTGTAAATTAAAATCCGAAGTGTAGTCGCAGCGCGTTCCAAAAGTGGCGGTTACAGAATCGAAGTTTCGATCACCCTGCAGGCCCAAGGAAGCCAACTCGCGATGGTGATCACCGCTCAGGGTGTGCTCGATGTTATCCTGGGCCAGATTAGCGGCCAGGCGCAACGCCCATTTATCGTTTTCATCGCTCCAGTTGGTTTCGTTTTTTACGCCATAGGTCCACCCATCCAAGGTCGAAATCAGTCCGGTTTGGGACTCATCTTTCAAATGGGTAACATCCAGATAGGTTTTCAAATCATAATCGGCGGATTCACCCAAAAGGCCTTGGGCGCGGAGATCAAGGCCGCCTTTTTGGTAGAATTGACGGGCATCGGGTGTCGGGTTGTAAGTGGGGCCGGCTGAGCCGTGCTCGGATTGATAATAGCGTGCGTTGATATCATAGGTGGTTGACTCCCTGGCCGGCAGGTCCCACTGAATGCTTACGCTGCCGCTGTTGCGATCGTTGTTGGTCCGACGGCCGTCTTTGCGGTTTGCCGAAGCTGTCAGGCGCAATTGGTGCTCTTTCATCTTCATCAGGTGGGATGCACTTAAACCAGCCTTGCCGTAAGAGCCGCCCAAGATACCGATGCGGCTATTTTTTTGCTTCTCTTGCTCTTCTGGGGATTGACCGGCCATAACAATATTGATAGCGCCTGCTGTCCCCCCGGGACCAAGCCAGACCGGCACCGGTGGTTTGAAGAGATCCACGCGCGCGACCATATCCAGAGGAAGGCTGTCCAAATCCACGCCACCGTATTGGGTGCTGTTGGCCGGCCGGCCGTTGATGAGAATCAAAATTTTCCCGCTGCCGCCACTGCCGCGTATCGAGATGCGCGATCCAACGCCGCTGCTCTTTTTCACCTCTACGCCGGGCATGGCATTGAGAACTTGATTCAAATCCGTATAGCCCCCCTGCTTGATCTGGTCCCGTGTCATCACCGTCACCTGCTGGGGGTGATTCTGCACATAGGCATCGATTTTTGAAGCGGTGACCACAACGGTATCCATTTGGATCGGGGCCGTACGATGTTCATGGGAGCCATCCTGTTGCGTATGATCCGCACATCGTGCCGAGACAGGAACCATTACCAGGACGGCCAGGCTGCACAATGTCAACCGCCATATCCGAAATCCTATCAATCGCATTTTAGTGAACTCCTAAGTTACGTTGTTATTCAAATCGATATTCTGTTACCGATCTTCCGGTACATACACCATGGTTCCGTCCTCCAGGCGATAAGCAATGCCCAGGCGCTCGCCTTTGCCGGATGCTTTGGTCTTGGAGACCTTCAGGGCCTTGACCTTGGTGCCTTGCTTGGTGATGATTTCAAGTTCACCTGATTTATGTTGTTTCATGATGGTCATTTCAGATGTCTGGTCAAAAAGGTCCTGGAGATGATAAGCGCTGAAAAGGGTCATCAGCAATCCAACGATAAAAACCAGGCCGATGTCGAAAAGATTGGCCACACCGGTCATGGGGTCATCGTCTCTGAAGGCCGGATCGCCTAACCCTCTGCCGGCTTTTCTAATTCGCCGCTTTTGAAAGTATTGCATGATCGACCCTGTCCATATTTGATGTTGCCATTTCGGTGGCCAGTTCCATATTTTTGATGTCCTCTTCGATCCAACGCCGTCTGACCGTGTAGAAAAAAAAGGCTGCCGTGCCGATGGCCAGCCCGGTCACGGTAGTGGTAAAGGCGATGACCAGATCCGTGGAAAGTTTGGTCATATCACCCTGGCCCAAAGCGGCTAAACCTGTGCCCATGGGGATCAAGGTGCCGATCAGTCCCAGCGACGGTGCCGCCCGCACGAGGATCCTTAGCCGGTCCATTGATTTCCAAAGCTTCAGGGTTGTCTCCTGGAGCAGATTTTCAACGGCCGCTTCGCTGTCGTCCCCATCCCTTATGATTTGATGCAGCACCCTGATATATTGGTTCACTCGATGGGACATTATGTTGGATGATGCGCCGTTGCTCAGAACCGCCGGAAAATCCTGGGGCGCACATTTTTCAAGCCTGAGCCGTTCCAGCCACTCGGCAAAAAAGGAACCGGCATAGACGATGATCAAAAAAGTCAGGATCACCAACAGGAAAAGAATCGGATAGAGCAAAGAAGAAGAGATCAAATAGATAAACGCTTTGAGTAATGCGCCGATGTCCATCATTTTATACTCCTAATTTTTTTAGACTTAAAGCCATACCCGCCGACAAAAGCCGTGGCCGTCAGAATAGAAAACGGTACGAGATGAACTCTCTCTTGAGAAGGCTTTTGACCTTGATACATCGCTAATCGATAAATCTTGTCCACATCGGCAAACTGGGGCAAGACGGTCACCGAAAGAAAAAAATAGACGGCTACCAAAATCATAGCTCCCCCCAGGAGAGATTCAGGGAGCATAGCGTGCCTTTTTCGATAGAGTCCGATTCCGCTTAGAGTAGCCAAGTTGATGAGCACAAATGCCAGATAGAGTGCCAGTACAACAGTTTTGGGTGTTTCGGGAAAACAGGTAATTAAAAAGCCGGCTGAAAAGAAAATGACTGTGACACATACCGGGCACGGCACCGCCAACATCAGCCACCCCCGGCTTTTGGATTGGGAAGCGGTGTTTTGCTTCAACAATACAAGCCCCCAGCCCATCATCAGGCCTGCCATTGCCAAATGGACCAGCATTCCGGATTGGATGAAGGACTGGATGGCGGCCAGATGGCGGACCGGGTCAATTTTGGGCAATATCCAAGCGGCGGTGGCGAATACGAAACCGTATACCATGGCAAAGATTATAAATCCTGCTGCCTTGGTCCGTATTCTCTCTTGCCGCAACACAACATAGGATATCCCCACTCCGCTTTTGACTGCAAAAATGCCGATGCCGGCCAATACGCCCAATATCAAGCTTTGATAGGCCATCTTCTACCTCCTTTGCCGCAATCCCCAAACGAACAACCCCATGAGCAACAGCACAAAAAACGAGGCTGCCCATTGAATTCCGGAAGAGCTGAGATCCGTGGTTTCATCCTGGGTGTTGATCTCCTCCATTTTATACCCCTCCACAGTCTTGGACTCATCCTGGCCTATCGCCTGATCTTGACGGGCAGAATTTTTCCGGGCCTCCTGTTGGGCGGCTTTCCTTTGCTTGCCCAACCCCTCATTGAGCTCGGCCAGCAGATCTCTTCTCTCAACCACTTGATCATCCAGCGACTTTGCCGCCGCCTTTTCAACGGCCAATTTAAATTTTTCCACCACCTCTGGCGACAGTACCCCCGGTAAAGAGATGATATTGACCACCATCTTGTTGAGCAGGGGATTATTACAGGTATGATCGCAGCAGGCCACACCCTTGGCCACCACATTGAGGGCATATTCGGCAGCCAGTTTGCGGGTGACCTTTTCATCGGCCTGCCAGTAATCCTTGCGCACCGCCTCCAGCATCCGGGCGGTCATGGACTGATAGGCCCATGGATTTTGCTTATTGAAAAAGGCTTTCAGCTCCATACCGTACTTATCTTCCACGTAAACATCAAACACCTGTCTCCACTTGGCCGCATCCACTGCTTTGCGCACAGTGACCTGCCAGCCCCAAAGGTTTTCCGCAAAATCAGCCATCTGCCGGGCGCCGGCGTAGTTGTCCCGCTTCATCCCCTCAATCCATTGCGGATTCAAATAGCGGGTACGCATTTCCCTGCCGATGGTCTTGGCCACATCCTCCACCATCAGCTCGTCTTTCCGGCGGTGCATGGTCACCATGGTATCCGGCGCCTCGCCTTTAACGTTTTTAACGGCCAGAGACATGCCGCCCAGATACATGAAAAAATCATCCGTATCGATGATGCCGATCACATTGCTGGAACGGGAATGCACGGCGATCTCCACGCCACGAAGGTTTTCCCTGAACGCCGCTTTGACCGGAGCGGCCCACTCTCCCTGGCCCACGGCGAACTGGGTCCGGTTGAGGTAAACGTCGCTGATGGCCTCGTCGGATTCCCACAGCCCGGATGCACCCGCCATCTCCTCCACCCCGTTGCCGTAGGAGCCGGGCTTTTCGGTAAAAATGCGGAAGCGAGACTGCATCTCAGCCTCTTTATCACTCAAGCCGGATGCGATAAGCGCCTTTTTAATAATGGCTTTGTTTTTTATCAGAAAATTTTCGATATCGGTCTGGGCCATGGCTTTTTGGATCGCATCGTCCAGGAAGATGAGCTTGTTGGGGAACATATCCCGATACAGACCGGAGGGATTGATCAGCACATCGATACGGGGACGGCCCAATTGAGCGCCTGGAATGATACGGGTGCCCGTCACACGTTCGGTGGCATCCCAAAGCGGTTCCACCCCCATCAGATACAAAATGGTGCTTTCGTTGACACCCTCGTTGCGGGTGGTCTCCGTGGCCCAGAGCACCACAGCCACTTTGTCCGGATATCGGCCCTCTTTTTTCAGCTTCTCTTCGATCATCTTCACAGCGGCCTGCTTGCCAATCTCCCAGGCCGCCTTGGACGGCACCTTGGCCGGGGAGAAGCCGTAAAAATTCTTGCCGGTGGGAATGGCCGCCAGGTTTCTCAAGGGATCATTGCCCTCTCCAGCCGGCACATACTCACCGTTGAGGGCGCGGATAAAATTGTCCATCTCCCGGATAGGGGAAGCATCCAAATCCCGGCGAACCTGATGTTGGTCTGCTTTGGGATTTTGTTTCATGATCAGTTGGAGGGTATCCAAAGCTGCATCCGCATCGTAGGGTTTGCCGAAAGTATGCAATCCATAAGGAAGTGAGTTGGTATCGATCTCGTGCAGGTAGAGATGGATTTGCTCCATGGCCGCGTCGTGCATCTCGGTGATGCCAAGGTCAGCGGCAATCCCGGTTTCCTCTGCCAGTTTGTGTATTTTTTTTATGTATTCGGAAACGGTCTCGCTGCCGTTGGCTTTAGCGATTTCATATTTGTGAAACTGATCGTGCAGTTGACTGTATTCATGGTACAGGTCCGCTTCTTTCATGGGCGGTGTCAGGTGATCGAGGATCACCCCCCGACCCCGACGCTTGGCCTGAATCCCTTCGCCAATGTCGTCTACAATATAAGGGTAGATGTTGGGAATAGAGCCGGTCATGATCTCAGGCGGATCAGAAGGGGCAAGCCCGGCCTGCTTGCCCGGAAGCCATTCATAGGTGGCATGGGTTCCCAGATGCACCATGGCATCGGCTCCAAACTTTTCGGATAACCAGAGGTAGGCCGCAATATATTGATGGTGGGGATAAAGGGTGGTGTCATGGTAGAGTTTCATAGGATCATCACTCCACCCCCGGGCCGGTTCCGGCAACAGCACGATATTGCCCAATTTGACCATGGGAAATACCAGTTGCCCCTCTTTGGTCATGATGGTGCATGCTTCAGGCGCGCCCCATTGGGCGATCACCGGTTTTTTAAAATCCTCGGGCAGCCGGTCAAACCACTTTTTGTACTCCGCCAGGGGAACCTGCTCCACGTCACCGGCCGCCAGCAAGGCGTCCAACTCTCCAGGCGCCCAGGAACCGATGTTGCGCCCGCCGGCCAGGATCAGCTCCTTGAGCCCCTGTTCAGTGAGCTTATCACTCTGCTCGATGGTGTAGCCCTCATGTTTCATGCGGTTTAATATGATTTGAAGGCTACGGAAAACGTTCAGATAGGCGGCGGCGATATTCTGCTTGCCCTGGCTGTGGTTGTAGTAAATCAGGGCCACTTTTTTGTCCGCATTGGGTTTGCGCTGAAGCGCCGCCCATCTCTTCAGACGGGCGATGAGAAAATCGAGGGTCTCTTCGACGGTTTCGTAGAGATACAGGCGGCGGCCGGTTGCAGGATCGATGAACTCCTTCTTGCCGATCAGTACTGTCGGTTCAATGGCGCCGGAAAACTCCGGGGTGGCCACCGTCCAGACCATCTCCATGGGACCCAGCCCCACCTCGCTTTGGCGCCACTGGTCAGTGGTTTCGGCATAGGGGCGGATCACATTGAAGACCGGTACATTCAATGCGCCCAGAGCCGACCGGATCTCATCGTTAATGCCGGAAGAGAACTTCATGCTGAAAGCCAGCACCATATCCACCGGTGACTTGCCCGCATCGGGTTTTAGATAGTTTGAGAGCACTACGGGGACCGGCCCGAAGCAGGCCAGCACATTGAAACCGGAAGTCTCAAGCTTGCGAATCAGCGCATCGGCCGCTTCCACCTGCCCCTCCTTTAAGGTGGTGCTGTAAAACATGATGCCCACCCAGGGGCTCTTTATGTTATGACTGGCCTGTCCGGCATACCATTTTTGGTAGGTTGAAAGCGTCCGAAATGCTTTCGGTGCATCCGGGTGATGGATGCATGCTTCCGGGAATTTTTCCAGCGATCCAAATGTCACCTTCGGGTCAATATGACGCTGCACGGCGAAACGCACCATGTTGATCATATTTGTTACAGACATATTATGGTAGTAGTTGATAATCGTTTTATCGAATAGATATCCTTTTTCCGTCAGGGCTTGCGGATCGCCGGCCCGGTTGAGGGCATAGACGAAACGGCCGGCCATCAATTGTTCATCAACCATGAAATCGGCCAACTCCGGCATCATTACATTGACAAAGACTACGGATGAACCGGTAAGGAATTCTTTGGCCCCGGTATTTTTCTGTAAATCTTCCCAGGTAAAAAACCGGGTCTGAATGGATTCGGGAAGCGCCAACCCCTTGACCGCCTGGTGGACCTGATAGCTGTTGATGTCCACTTCCAGAATCGACACCTGCCCTGCATGGCCAATGGAAAAGAGCATCAAAAAAAAGCAAACCGCCAACCCCCAAACGCGTTTACCCCATAGCTGCATAAAAAAGATGGCAAAAAGGCTAAAAACACTTTTCAGCATTGAATTAACGGCATGCCGGAGATACGTTCGAGGAATAAACCAGCGGTGAACTTGAGGATCGAGTCTATATTCTGCCAAAATGGTGATCATGGCCGGCTCCTTTCACAATCATTTGCCGTTATCCACATCTTTCCACAAAATGAAACGATCTGATCTCATCTTTTAACCTATCCCGACCTGCAGCCGCAGCATTTAATCAAAAAACATATTTCACGCCGACAAAAAAGTTCCGGCCGGGCATGGGGTAGCCCTGCACAAGGGCATACTCCTCATCAAAAAGATTGCGAATATCGGCCTTGATGGAGACATCGCCGTATTTTCCGAAAGAGAGAAGTGTTTTAGATATCACTAGATCGGCGACTGTATAGCCGTCAAGGGTGGTCTCTCCGGTGCCTTCATAATCGATGATATCTTGCTCGCTGGTGTGCGCAAAATTCAGCTTGGATACGAACCCGATGTCCTGCCTGGCAAACCGCAGGCCATAGGATGCCGTCCATTCAGGCGCATACTGAAGATCGCTATCATTCTCTTCATCCTCGCGCTGGGTAAGGCGGGTAAAGGAAACATAGGGTACAAGTTCGCAGGACCAATTAAAAATGTCGCCGATGTCAAACTGCAGCGTGCCTTCGATGCCGGAGATGGAGGCACCCTCGATATTCTCATAGCGGGTGAGGTCGGCCGATGAATCATAAGCATAGTATATTTTATCGTCAAAATTGGTGGAAAAATAGGTAAGCCCGCCGGAAAAGGTCTCTTTGGAAAAATCCAGGCCGATTTCATAGGTTTGGCTCTTTTCAGGTTCAAGGTCGGAGTTTCCGGACCAGATGCCCCAACCCCAGTCGCTGTAATCGTTATACATGTAAAGTTCATTGGCGGTCGGCATCCTGAAAGCCTCTGCATAATTTGCCCGGACACTGAGCTGGGGTGTTAATTTATAAGCCACTCCCATGCTGGTGGACCAATTGGTTTCATCAATGCTTCGCCCGTCATCACTTTCGACTTCATACCAGTCATGCCGCCCCCCTGCGGAAAGAACCAACTTGTCGTCCAGCAATTTGGTTTTGGCCATTAGAGATAATGCCGGGTTGTCATATTTATTTTGACCGGTGGTGTAGGTGTTATCAATCTCATAATGGGTCCAATCAAACCCTGTGGTGACATGGGTGTGCTCCCACTTGGCGGTCAATTGAGCTTGGCCCCCCTGCTGATCCGTATCCCGAAAGTAGGAGTGCTCATTGCCATCATTTTCAGGATCAAAGGTCTCATACTCATCTTTTCCATTAAAATAGCGCAGGTTCCAAAGCAAAAACCCATCGGTTGTCTGCCCGTCATAAACCATGTCAAAGGTATTGATTGCCTGGTCTACATAATCGTCCGGATCATTTTCGCTCAGATAACTCGGGCTGCCGATTCCTTCGCCCCGGTAACCGGTATAGGTCAGACCGATCCTGTTTTCAGGCATAAATGTCCAACCGGCATTGACGCTGATGCTGTCTTTGGCATCAAAGCCGGTGTTGTAATACTTGTCGCCCTGGGCTGTGTTGTAATCATCTTGTGATTCCGATGAAACGCTGAGCGAAAAATCAAAATCCGCCAGTTGCCCTGAAGCTCCGGCACCAGCTTTGTAGTAGTTCCAGCTTCCCAAGGCACCTTGTGCATATACCGAAGGCTTCCCCTGGCCTTTTTTGGTGATAACATTTACAACGCCGCCCATGGCAGACGCGCCATACTGAACAGATCCGGGTCCGCGAATAATCTCAACGCGTTCAACGTTGTCCACCATGATTTTTGCCAGATTACCGGTTCCGGCCCTGCGCCCATTAATTAGAACCAATACATGACTGGCCAGATCGTTGCCATTGGTATCGGACCTGAAACCGCGAATTCCCACCGAAGATAAGGAGTTAGAATATTGTCGAGTCATAAATCCCTGCTTGGAAAGTAGATCGCCCAGATCCTGTGCTGCCGACTCCTGGATCTGCTCCTCGGTCACCACGGTGATGTTGGTGGTTACATCCTTTTTTTTCTCCTCCACCCTTCCAGCGGTCACCACCACTGTCTCCATTACCGTCACTTCAATTTCCGAGCTTTCGACCTCTTCACACCATGCCGGCAGAACCCACAGCACCAATCCAACAACAACTAAACGAATCACCCACTGTTTCATCACGAATAGACCTCCTGAAAATAAGTCAAAAACTTGGCCTGCCCGGAGAAACAAAAATCCCCGGACCGATAAATAATTCGATCCGGGGATGTCCCTTTTTTATCCTCTGAACCTGTTTGAAGCGCTCTTCCGTCCACGAAGTGTACGCTCAACCGATCTGGCAGGTCTTCTGACTTTCGGATCCGCCTACTAACTGCACCTTCCCATTTTAATCTCTAAAACAGTGGCTGATTGCAGCGTTCGTCCCCGATCACAGCAGCGGGCCTGTCCCCGATTTTCACGGGGTTCCCTATTAAGCTCCAAGGAGCACCTGACGGTAAAATTTCTCAGTAGATAATTTTCAC
>JASFKE010000061.1:0-11669 GCA_050118795.1 Desulfobacteraceae bacterium
ACCGCATTTTTTGGCCTCTTCCACCGCTATCTGGTTGTATTTTCCATAGGGCCAGACCATAACACGGGGCGACCACTGCGCCTTTTGAGCCAAGGTCCGGCGAGCGGTCAGAAAGTCCTTTCCCAAACGGTTGCGTTTGGCGGATTCACTCTCATAGCTTTTTGTCTCCGGCTCATAGATTCTTCTTGAAACGGCCGGTCCCGTATTTCCCTGGGGATTGTAAACCACGCCGTGGTGCATATTGTGGGTATGGCTGGCGATTTCCACCAGTCCGCTCTGCCCCACCTCTTTGAGCTGCTCCCAGTTCATGAGCGGCAGTTTCGTATACGGTGAACCATGGTCTATCCAGTGGGTGACCACCGCAAGCACGCTGGGTATGCCATAGATCTTGAGCAGGGGAAAAACAAACTCGTAAAAGCTCAGGTATCCGTCATCAAAGGTGAGCAAAACGGGTTTGGGCGGCAGCTTTTTCTCTTTTCTGTTTGCACGGATCACATCTTCGATGGAGACAAAATGGTAGCCATGCAGGCGCAGATATTCAATCTGCTGGACAAAGGATTTTTGGTCCACGCCATAAACGTCGTTTTTTGCGCTTTTGGGAATATCGTGATAGCACAGGATCAAAAGATTGCCATCATCTGCCCAGCATGATGGCACTGGCGTTGCCAGAACAGCCAAAGCCATTACAGCGGTTATTAAAAGTGCCTTCAATTTCCTATCCTTGTCTAGAAGTATTTTTTGAGCGTAAAGTAAAAATCCCATGCATCGGTATCTTCTCCGTCGTAATTGCGATGGGAATAGACAGTGCCGAATAGCAAGGTGAAGGTCTGCGTAAAACTATGGTCATGCTCATAGCGAACGTACCATACGGGCCGGGAAGCGAAATTGTGCTGCCACTGCTCTCCCAGGCCCAGGGAAATCCGGTGCATGAAGGCCTGCTCGTAACGTTCATGCCAGGTGTGTTCGACCGTGGGAACCACATAGACAGAGTATAAGCTTTCGGGACTGAAATAGGGAACATCGGTTTTGGTGTTGGTCATGGCATACCCTTCAAGGGCCAACCGTGTTTTCCAATGTGCCCGGGTGGTCAGGGCCCGATCGACTGTAACATCATAGGACCATCTCTGGTTGTCGTCTGACATTCCAAGAAGACAGGCGCCGCCTTCCATCTCAAAACTTTCACTCATTCGGTACCGGACCCGGCCTTGCCACTGTTGCCCATCGATGTCTCTGGCGGCCGCTTCGGCAGGCACCGAGACAGAGTAGGCGTCGTAATAGGCGTTGAGAGACCATTGGTCGTTGGGGTCATAGCCAAGATGTCCAAATACGCCCCCGTCACCATCGTCCGGCGACACGGAAACACCGCCTTCCAGCCACCAGTCGCGGTGGAGCCGCCAGTCCAGTCCCGCTCTGCCCATGGATAGTTCCGTATTGAGCTCATCGTCGGTCGCTTCCTGCCAGCGGTATTCGGCAAAAATTTTTCGCCAGGGGCGGATCGGCTGGTCCAACCGAACGGATAGAAAAGTCTCACGAGCGCCCGGGTCTTCATTGGTCAGCAAGGCATCCACTGTCAACAGACGCTTGTCTTGAACCTCAAAATAGCGGTCGGTGGCCTGGACGTGTTTGTTTTTTGGATATTTTAAAAGAAGCCTGCGGGCCAATATCCGGGCTTGCTTGCCGCGGTCATTTTCGTCCAGGGCGCGGCAACGGCCATTTTCTGCGTCTACATCGGCGGGGTCCAGAGTGTGAACGATGGAAAACTCCTCCAGCGCCCGCCGGGGCCAGCCGCGCCACAGGTAGGTTTGGGCCAATGCCGATCGAAAGCCCGTATGGAAAGGTGCAGTGGACAACCGGTCTGCCAGATAGGTGTTGGCTTCAGCCAGACGGTCTTGATGCAAAAACCACCAGGCGCGATCCAACGCCAAATCGACCTTGCGCCAATTGGGTTGAACAATGCCACGCTGTTCTATCCGGGGGCCGTCCTTTTGGTCAAGTTGCTCGAGGATCTCTCCGGCCTGCTTGTATTGCTCCAACTCAACCAGCGTGTGATAGACGGCCATACGGGTGCTGCCGGCCGGGTCCCAGCCTTTTTCCAATGTTTCACGGTACAGCCCAAGCGCTTTGTGGGGACGCTCCAGATAGAGATAGGCATCGGCCGTGTCAGCCAAAACCCAAGGCGGTATGTCGAGCTCCATCTCCATGGACTTTTCGTAGTGCTCGACAACCTGTTCCATCTCTTTTTTCAGCCCCAAGGCCAGGCTCATATCCCAATGGGTCCGAAGGCCAAGGTCCGTGCCGTAGTAGGTCTGCATCGGATCGTCCGCCGATTTCGGTGTAATCCGCTTAGTAACAAACCGCTTGTTTCTCTCCAGCTTCTCCATGGCTTTCGAGGCCTCTTCCCAGCGGACCCGTACCGCCGCCTCCTCTGCCAACAGCATTTCGTAAAGCTCTGGATCTATTTTCCCACGGGACGCATCTTCCCGCTCCCTGACCACGCTTAGCACGCCCAGATTCATCAGGGCCCGTTGGGCCAGGTTCCAGGCCCCTGGATGGCCTGGGGAGATGGATTGAATGTGTCTGTATACATTGTAGGCCTGCAGATAATCTTTGCGCCGCTCCAGCAGTTCGCCTTTGGCAAAGAGCGCCTCTATGTGATGCGGAGCCCTCTCCAGCACCTTGGCAAGAAGGGGTTCGGCCGCCGTCGTTTTACCCTGTCTGACGAACGCCAGCGCCATATACAGCCGGGCCTCTATATGATCGGGGGAGTTGGCAAGGATGCGGGCACAGATCTCTTTGGCGGCTGACAGCTTGCCTTGGTGCAGCAAACTGCGGGCCAACAACAGCAGCAGGTCGTGGTTTGGATCACCGTTTTTTTCCAGCCGGCTACGCAGATAGTCCTCGGCATTGCGGTGTTGTCCCGCTGCCAGATAGGTCAGCGCCAGCCCTTTGACCCCTTGGATGGTCTCGTGTTTTTGCAACAGGGATTTGTATAGGGCCATCGCTTTTTCGAAGTCATGGGTGAGCCGGTAGCAGCGTGCGATCTCCAGACGCACATAGTCGGGGGCGCGTTGTGCATAAGGGTTCTGTTCATACCTGTCGATGGCCTCATTAAATCGATCGGCCCAGGATAAGATCACCATATGATCAAAATGCACCCCGGGAGACTTTTCATTTAATTGCATGGCGGTTTGAATCAACCGAAGCGCCGTCTTGAAATCTGCCTTGCGGGCCGCCTGGACGGCTTTGGACCGCAGGCTCTCGGCCTGCCACAATCTATTTTTTAGGGTTTTTGGGTTTTTTGGGCAGGGATATCTTTTGATCGCGTCCCCTTTGATCTTTACGGCTGTTTCGGCCTCAAAGACGGGGGGTGGATCAATGTTTTTATCCGCCCATACTGGCGTCGACAGAACCCATGCCATCAATGGGAAAATTAGGGTGACGGTTAGAATGCTGGCCAATAAGCGTCTTTTGGGGTGCTCGGTATGCAAGGTCATCTCTTTCAGTAGCAGCGCACCTTTCGAACTTTCTGAATCGGGTGACAGCAGAGGGAATACAGTTCCAATTAATCGACGGCCCGAACCCTTCATCCAACAGTTGTATGCAGCTCTCTTTTGTTTTTCAAGATGGCCTTTTTTTTATCACCGGCAAGGTTGCACCTTGGTTACCGCACTGTAATAAGATGATGAAAATTTAAACAAAATTTTACCAACGGCGAAGAACACCTCCAACGCTGCTACCCATCCAGAGCATTGGCCAAATCTTCCAGCAGGTCGTCCGGATGTTCAATGCCGGTGGACAGGCGCAGCAGGGCATCGGTGACGCCAATCCGGTCCCGCTCTTCGGCGGACATCTTGGCGTGGGAGGTCTTTGCAGGGGCGCAGATGATGGTTTCAACGCCGCCCAGGCTGACCGCCGGCCGGATGAGTTTCAGCCGACTGAGAAACACCGGGGGGGGAACACGCTCTGTATCCAGCTCAAAGGAGAGCATGGCACCGAAGCCGGTCATCTGGGATGCGGCAATCCGGTGGTTGCCAAAATGCCCAAGCCCGGGATAGTTCACCCTGCGCACCAAGTTATGGCCGTCGAGATAGGCCGCCAGCCGGGCGGCGTTTTCAGTTTGGCGTTCAACCCGCAGGGCAAGGGTTTTGAGGCTGCGCTCCAGCAAATGGCAGGTGATGGCATTGAGGCTGCCCCCCAGATGCTGGGCCAGGGAGCGGATTCGGTTGGCATTCTGCCTGCTTGTGAGCGCCGCACCGCAGCACAGATCGCTGTGCCCCCCAAGGTACTTGGTGCCGCTGTGAACCACCACGTCGATGCCCAAATCGAGGGGGGTCTGGTTGATTGGCGATGCAAAGGTATTGTCGATGACCGTCACGATGCCGCGGGCCTTGGCAAATTCCGTCACTTTGGCAATATCGATCACCTCCAGCAAGGGATTGGTAGGAGACTCGATGACGATGACCCGGGTGTTGGCTGTTACAGCCCGGGCGACAGCCTCGGCATCCGTGGCCGTAAAGGTGTATTGAATCCCCACGCGGTCGAAGGTCTCCGTGGCAAACGCGTGGGTGCCGCCGTAAAGCGCGTCCAGCATCACCACATGGTCCCCTGCCCCGGCAAAGGCCAATATGGTGGTGCTTATGGCGGCCATGCCCGAACTGAACAGCACGCCGTCCTCGGCGGACTCCAGGTCGCTCAATTTTTTTACCACCGCGCGCTGGTTGGGGGTGTTGAAATAGCGCGGATAGATATTTTCGTCCCGCTCCATATATTCGAAGGAGGACGATGTGAAGATGGGTGTGCCGACGCCGCCTGTGGTTTTGTCGTGGTAGGTGCCGGAGTGGACGCATTGGGTCTGTTTATTCATGGTGATGCGCTCCTTTCTATAAAGTTATTCAAATGGTTGACACCGCTGAACACTCATACCTGCAGATACCGCTTTAAATATTTCGCCGTGTGGGATTTTTGATCTTTGCCCAGTATCTGCTTGGGTGATCCCACGGCCACCAGGCGCCCCCCGCCGTCGCCGCCTTCAGGACCCAGGTCGATGATGTAGTCGGCCTCTTTAATCATCTCCATGTTGTGCTCGATCACCACCATGGTGTGGCCCTGGTCCACCAACCCCTGCAGGACGTCGATGAGCCGTTGGACGTCCGACATGTGCAGACCGGTGGTGGGTTCGTCAAGGATGTAGAGGGTGTGGCCGTTGGCCGGTTTGGCCATCTCTTTGGCCAGTTTGATGCGCTGGGCCTCTCCTCCGGAAAGGGTGGGGCTGGGCTGACCGAGCTGTAGATACCCCAGGCCGATATCGCAGACGAATTGTACGGCTTTGCGAATTTTAGGTATGGCGGTAAAGAACTGCAGGGCTTCGGCAAATGTCATTTGAAGGATTTCGGCCATGTTTTTGCCTTTGTAGCGAACGGCCAAGGTCTCTTGGTTGTACCGCGCACCGCGACATATGTCGCACGGTACGTAGACATCCGGCAGAAACGCCATCTCCACCTTGGGCCTTCCCTGGCCTTTACATTCCGGGCAGCGCCCGGAATCCACGTTGAAGGAGAACCGGGAGGCATTATAGCCCCGCGCGCGTGATTCGGGGGTTTGGGATAACAGGTTGCGGATCTGTGTCAGAAAACCCACATAGGAGGCCGGTACCGAGCGCGGGGTTCTTCCAATGGGCGTGTGGTCCACCTCCTGGATGCGCCGGATGGATTGCCAGTTTTCGACATCACGGCAAACGGCATGGGTATCGCTTTTCTTTCGCAGACGTTGACGGACTTCGTGGTAGAGGGTGGCTTTCACCAGGCTGGACTTTCCCGAGCCGGAGACGCCCGTGACGCACACGAATCGGTTCAGCGGTATGCGGACATCGATATTTTTCAGGTTGTTGGCGCCGGCGCCCTTGATGTGAATCGATTTTTGCCGGCGACAGGGCCGCAGCCGTGACGTAATGTTGCGCGGATGGCCGTCCAGACAGGCGCCGGTGATGGATGTGGGGCAGTTTTGTATCTCTTCCAGGCCTCCAACAGCCACGACCTTGCCGCCGTGGCGCCCGGCGCCGGGACCCATATCGATAATGGTGTCGGCGGCCCGTATGGTCTCTTCGTCATGCTCTACCACGACGACGGTATTGCCGCGATCGCGCAGCTCGCAGAGCGCGCCCACCAGGATGTGGTTGTCCCGGGCATGCAGGCCGATGGTGGGTTCATCCAGGACATAGGTCACCCCGGTCAGATTGGAGCCCAGTTGAGCGGCCAGGCGGACGCGCTGGGCTTCTCCACCGGACAGGGTGTTGCCGGAGCGGGCCAGGGAGAGATAGCCGAGCCCCAAACGGTTCATCAGTCTCAACCTGATGCGCAACTCTTTCATGATGGGATCGGCAAGGGGCCGCTGGTGCTGTGGAAAGGCAACCCCATCGAGCTTGGGGATCAGATCTTCAGCCGGCTGCCGCACCCAGTCCCAGATGGTGTCTCCCTCTATTTTCACGGAGAGGGCCTTGTCTTTGAGCCGGCTGCCACCGCAGCAAGGACAGGTGCGCGGCAGTTCGTCGGCCATCTCCAGAAGGCCCAGCCCGTCACAGGTGGAACAGGCGCCGTGGGGCGAATTGAAAGAGAAGAGCCGCGGATCGCCCTGAACCGCACCGATGCCGCAAGAAGGGCAACGGCCGTGGATGCTGAAGATCTCTTCGGCACCGGATTTGGGATCGAACACAACCATACTGCCGTCCCCCTCTTTCAAAGCCGACGCCGTCAGCTTCGCCAATCGGGAAGCTTTGCCGCGACCTTTGGGGACGGCCCCCATCACCGCGTCAATGTCGTGATCATGGTAACGGCTCAAGGCCATGCCGGGGAGCAGGTCCCGGATCTCTCCGTCGATGCGGGCCTGACCCAATCCCATTTTGAGCAGCCGCGCCAGCACATCCTTATGAAATCCTTTGCGCCCGGAGATCTTGGGCGCCAGAATCAGGGCATCGCTTTTGCCATAGCGCGCTGCAACCTGGGTCTGCAGCTCGGTGGCACTTTGGCGTGACAGAGGACGGTGACATCCCGGGCAGTAAGGGGCCCCCAGTTTGGAAAACAACAAGCGCATGAAGTGGTAAACCTCAGTCAATGTCGCCACTGTGGAACGGCGACTGCTGTGGCTGATGCGCTGTTCGATGGCGACGGTGGGAGATAGACCGGTGACCAGATCGACCTCCGGCCGTTCCAATATCTTCATGTACTGCCGAACGTAGGGGGCCAGGCTCTCGAGGTAGCGGCGCTGGCCTTCGGCAAAGACAATGTCGAAGGCCAGGGTGGATTTGCCGGAACCGCTCACGCCGGTCAAGGCCACCATCTGGTTGTGGGGGATGGACAAGGATATATTCTTAAGGTTATGCTCCTTGGCCCCGCGCACGTGGATGGCCTGACCGTTGTTTTGGCTTTCGACGCGACCCGGCTCAGGTTGGCAGGCCCGCATCGATCTGTTGCTCTCGAGGCAGGGCCCGAGAAACCGTCCGGTATGGGAGTCCTTTGCGGCGGCGACGGCCTCCGGCGGCCCGGCCGCCACAATGGCGCCGCCGCCATCACCGCCTTCGGGGCCTAGATCGATGACCCAGTCGGCGCTTTTGATCACATCCAGGTTGTGCTCGATCACCACCACGCTGTTACCATCATCGACCATTTGCTGCAGGCAGTGGAGCAGTATCTGAATGTCTTCAAAATGCAGGCCGGTGGTGGGTTCGTCAAATATCAGCAGCCGGCCTTTCTCTTTTTCCACCAGAAACCGGGAGAGCTTGAGGCGCTGGGCCTCGCCACCGGAGAAGGTGGAGATGGGCTGGCCCAGGCGGATGTAGCCCAGCCCCACCTTGACCAGCGGCTGCAAGGCCGCAACTATTTTCTTCCGGTCCTTGAAAAACGCCAGGGCCTGTTCAACGGTCATCTTCAAAATGCCATGGATGCCCACCCCTTTATACTGAACCTCCAGGACCTCGGGTTTGAAGCGCCGTCCCCGACAGTCCGGGCAGGTCATCAACACATCGCTGAGGAACTGCATTTCGACTTTTTCATATCCATCACCTTTGCAGGTATCGCATCGCCCCCCCTCCACGTTGAAGGAGAAGTGCCCGGGGCCCAGGCCCCTCTCCTTGGCATCCGGGGTGGCGGCCAACAGTTTCCGGACAGGATCCAGGGCCTTGGTATAGGTCAGCACGTTGGCCCGGGGGGTGCGGCCGATGGGACGCTGGTCGACCATCTCCACGGCGGTAATTTTGCCGGCGCCCACCATGCTCTTATACCGGCCCGGCCGGCCTGCGGATTGCCCTTTCAAGCGTTTGAGCCCCTTGTAGAGGATCTCTTCGGCCAGGGTGGACTTGCCCGATCCGCTGACGCCGGTGACGCAGACAAATGCACGCAGGGGGATAACCGCATCGATATGTTGAAGATTATTTTCAGCCGCGCCTTTGATGGTGAGCAGCTCTTTGGAATCGGGCCGGCGCCTTGTGCTTGGCAGGGGTATCTGCTTTCGGCCGGAGAGATATTGACCCGTAAGAGAGTCTTTCACCTCGGACAGGGGGCCGAAATAGGTGACCTGCCCACCGTGTTCCCCTGCTTTGGGGCCGAGATCGAGAAGGTTGTCGGCGGCCAGGATAATGGCCGGATCATGCTCCACAACCACGATGGTGTTGGGAAGATGTTTCAGGCGGTGCAGGATACGTATCAGGCGCTGGTTGTCTCTGGGATGCAGCCCGATACTGGGTTCGTCCAGCACATAGAGGGAGTTGACCAGCGAGGCCCCCAAGGCGGAAGCAAGGCAGACGCGCTGAACCTCGCCGCCCGACAAGGTGCGGGATTGGCGGTCCAGGGTCAGATAGCCCAGCCCCACGTCATTGAGATATCGGAGCCGGCCTAGAATCTCTTCCAGCACCAGGGATGTGGCCTCGTCCCGGTGGTGTGACACAAAGCCGGTGAAAAAATCCAGGGCCTGGGCCGTGTTCATGGCGTAGAGTTGATCGATGGTTTTTCCCTCGATGCGGTAGAGCAGCGGTTCGGGCTTGTATCGCGTGCCGTTGCAGGCCGGACAAATATCATAGGAGCGGAATCGGGAGAGATAGACCCGCACGTGCATTTTATAGGTTTTGGTCTCCAGCCACTGAAAAAAACCGCGGATACCATAGTAGTCGTCGCTGCCGTCGATGATGCCGGCCCGCTGCCCGGCCTCCAGACTGGAAAAGGGCACGTTCATGGGGATGCGTTGCCTTCGACAGTAATCTTGCAGATCGGAATACTCCATGCGGCCCTCTTCGGCCGTACCCCAAGGCTTGATGGCCCCATCGGCAAGACTCAGGGAGGCGTCGGGTATAATAAGATCCAGGTCGATGTCGATGACACGCCCGAAGCCGCGGCAGGTGCCGCACGCGCCTACCGGGCTGTTGAAAGAGAAGAGATTGGGCAGGGGCGGGTTGTAGTCGATATTGCAGTGGGCGCAGTGCAGGCGGTTGGAAAAAGAGCGCCGGTCACCACCCTCGATCCATACATCGACGCGGCCGCCGCCCAAACGCTGGGCCGACTCCAATGAATCCAGCACGCGTTGGCGTTGACGGCGGCCCAACACCACCCGGTCCGCCAGAACATCCAAAGAGCGATCTTCTATCTCACCACCGGCCAGATCCGCCACGCGCCCTTTACGCCATATCCGGTCGTATCCCAGCCGCATGAGTTCGCGCCGGGTCATTTCGGGCTCTTCTTCCACACGATACGCAAAGGTGATCACGGCCCGTCCGGAGTCCGGCAAGGCCTGCCAAATCTGCTCGGGGGAGTCGGGGCGTACAGGCCGGTGGCAGTGACGGCAGTGCAGCACCCCCTGCCGGGCAAAGAGCAGTTTAACGTAGTCCGTCAGCTCGGTCATGGTGCCCACGGTGGAGCGCGACGTGCGCACGGGATCTTTGCGATCGATGGCAATGGCCGGCGGAACGCCGCGGATTCCATCGGCCTGGGGCCGGTCCATACGGTCCATGAACTGGCGGGCATACGGCGAGAAGGTCTCCACATAACGCCGCTGGCCTTCGGCATAGAGGGTGTCAAAAGCCAGAGAAGATTTACCCGAACCGGAGAGACCGGTGACCACGGTCATTTGATTGAGGGGAATGTTCAGGTCGATGTTTTTCAGGTTGTTTTGGCGGGCGCCGCGGATTTCGATATGGTTTGGCCGCATGAACCTATTCCTTTGAACTTGACATCACTATTTTTAAATTATCACCGGATACCTTTGAGCTGGAGCTAACCATAACCACTATGGGGGAGAAAATAAAGTGTCATGATCAAGGGCCCTAAAGTGCCCTTGACTGAATGCCGATACGATGCATAGCGGAATCAGCCTGTGGAGATGAAATGCCTGCGGAGATGCAATAATGGCCGGAGTGGTAAAGTGTGAAAAACGATTTGGTGAGATAGCAATTGACATGCAACTTCTGTCAAAGGAGAAACTCGACCGGGCGCTGGTGGTCCAGCAGCTTGTTTTCAGCCGTTCGAAAGTCCATATGACCGTCGGCAAGGTTCTTAAAGAGATGGGGGTGCTGACCCAGGAGCAGATCGATAGCGTCTTGGCAGCCCAAGCCGATTTGGCAACCGAAGAGGATGAAAATTGCCAGGGCCGACGGCCTGATACTGGGAAAGCTGCTCCCGATGAGGCCGCTTTGACCTTAACCCTTCCCAAAGACAAGATGAGCGCGTTTATCTCTTGCGGCAAGGGGAGCCAAAGACTGACGCTCGATGCTGTAAAGGATTTTCTCGAGTCCCGCGGCGTGGTCTACGGGTTGGTGGACGATCAGGCTCTGATGGATTATCTCGCCCGTGCCCACCTGCCCATGAAACCCATTAAAGTCGCCCAGGGGAGACCCGCTATACCTGGAAAACCATCTGAAATCATATACCATTTTGATACAGACCCCCTGCGCATCGGGACCCTTCAGGATGACGGCACCATGGATTGGAAGAACCGCGGGAACATTCCGCTGGTCAAGGCGGGGGACCTTCTCGTCGAAAAAACAAAAGGGGATCCCGGCTGGCCGGGCACCACGGTGTGTGGCAAAGAGTTGCCCCCGCCGCGCATGAGAAACCCAAAACTGAAAAGCGGCAAAGGCGCCCGGCGATCTGAAGACGGTTTCCAGATAGTGGCCAAGGTAGAGGGCACCCCCAAACTGGGTTTGGACGGCAAGGTATTTGTTTTCAGCATGCTCAATATCGACGGCGATATTGGCGTGGAGACCGGCCATATGGAATACGATGGCCATATCGAGAGCACCGGCGGTGTAAGCTCAGGCTATACGGTGCGCGCAAAGGGGTTGCGCACAGCCGAGATCCAGGACGCCACCATAGAGATTGAACAGGATCTAGTGTGCCATGGCGGGGTTTATGGTTCAACCATCAATGTGGGCGGCAGCATGAAAGCCAGCCACATCCACAACTGCACCATCGAGGTGCTTGGCGAGCTGGTGGTGGAGAAAGAGGTCTATGACAGCACCATTGAAACCAACGGGCGTTGTTTGGTTGTGGAAGGTAAAATCATCGGCACAAAAATTGATGCCAAAAAAGGGGTCTACGCCAAAGAGATCGGCTCGGAAGGATCCACCCCATGCGTGCTGACAGTGGGCTGCGACCGCCGGTACGAGCGGGACATAGCCGCCCAAAAGGCCA
>JASFKE010000062.1:0-11652 GCA_050118795.1 Desulfobacteraceae bacterium
TTCACCGCGAAACAGGGATTACCTATGCCTACGCCTCAGGAGACCGCATACCCGACATTGAAGAGTCAAATATCAAAGGAAGCCCTTGAACGTGTATACACTCCTAGTGCAGAAGAAATCGAGGGGCGGAACCGATTCCTGCAATATCATGCATTAAGGAATTTTGAACGGTAGATATTGTCTATTTATTCAATTAGATAAGGACACTACCGGCAAACCAAAATCTATGATCAATTTTTCCCTGAGCTCGTCCAGGAAATAGGCTCCAAATCGATTGATATTGTCCTTGCGGTATGGAGACAGACAAGCGGCCTGTTCCTTTCTGGTAGGTGTTTCGCGATTAAACCCTCATCGATCTCTTCCACGGTGAACATTGGATCGATGCTGGGATAGGATTCACCGGGGAATTTGTAGATTTTGAGATCTTTCCACCGAGCGATTCGGGGCATGAGCTTGATCCCAAGGAGGTGGGCCAGTCCGAAGACTGTGAGGCTCTGGGCGTGGGTGTCCCCGTAAACCGTATGGGGTTTGATATCCGATTTGTTGGGGAAAAACGGATCCAGTATGAACGATGCCTCGTAGACACCGCAGGGGATGAACCTGGAAAAAAGAGCGATATACTTGTCAGACACGTGATAATAGCCGATGCCGCCATAGGATCCGTAACGCACGTGGTATTCCGAGACCAGGTTGTTCTCATAGACATCCCACCGGGTACCATCCGCCGAGGCGGTTTCCCCGGTCCCCCAGTATGTGGGGAGCAAAAACCGGTTATAGCCGTTGACCAGCACGTTGATGGCTTTTTCCAGTTTTTCTTCGGTGATGTGCCGTCGATTTATCCATTCAAGGTGCTTTCTGCTCAACACTGGCAGGGATCGCTCGGTTTGCATGGGTCCGAGGTGACTGCCATAGCAGAAAGTAGTAACCGCGTATGACATCGACGGATCTTTGATTTTGGACTCGAACCCGCTGATCGGGCCGAATGGCTTGCTCCAGTTCAGCGTTTTTTGCGTATCCACGATGATGTCGAGGAGGTTACGCTGGGGCATTCGGCTTTTAATCAATTCGGTTAGTTCATCGACACCTGGAACCTTCTCCTTGGCCTTGAGCCTCGCTAACCACAGGTCCCCATTGGGTTTAATGCAGAACTCCTTATTGCCCGGATAGGCCGCCTCATGTTTTTGCGCTTGGGTGTTGAGGTAATTCTTGATATGCGCCATGAACCCGGCCGTATCGATAGGCAACCCCACCACCTCGGCATATTTAGAGAGCTTCTTCCATAGCTCCTCCACTGGATGATACGAACTCCAGTTGCTTTAGAGCCTTGAAAAAGGCCGCTCGGGAGCCGCGGAACAGCGGCCAGAGGAAACGGTAATAGTTCTTGCTGCCGTAGACGGTATGCTGAACTGAGAAATCAACGAGTTCCGGGCTCTGGGCGAAAACCTGCTGAATGGCGGCGAGCTTCTTTTCCGGATCCGTTTCGTTCTCATCATAAGCGTGTTCGTGAATTGACATGTAGCTGGTCACGATGCGGTCCGTGTTGTCCCTGTTCGCCTCAAGGTATTCATCGAGCTTGATTTTACCGGTGCGATGAATTTTGCCAACCTTCTTGACTATCATGATCATGATGTCATCGATGGTGCGAGCCAGGGCCGATTTGACTATGGCGGCCAGCAATACCGCCTTCTTCGGTTGAGCGATTTCATCCGCACGGTTGGCATTGAGGCTTTTCGCCTCCATTGCGAAATGTCGGAACTTGACGTAGGGAATGGATGAAAACGGATCGAAGGGGAAATCCAACGATCGGATCCACTGCAGCCGCTCAATGGCCTTGTTTATCTCTTGTATGGTGACCTTGCCGGTGTCCTGACGCAGTTGGTTCCACAAAGACCTATTGGTTTCTGGATCTACCTTGAGCAGCTGCTCCAGTTGACTCCGAGTGGACTCGGGAATGGCTCTATAAACGCTGTTATATATGACGGCATTGGTTTTTTTTCGTGCTTTGTAGGCCAGCCGGAGGAGATGATCGAACCTTGGAAGTTCGTACCGTAAGTAAATCAGCTCTTCTATTCCCACATTGAAGACATCGACAATGTCCTCCTTTGTCCAGGCTGCGCGTTCCATGGCATTAAAGGCTGTATCGTGCGCTTTATTATCCGCAGGTTTGATGTTGAGATAGTCTCTGATTTTTAAAATATGCGCTGCCCGAGCGCGTGTATCGTCGTACCTTTTTAGCATTTTCACAGTAAATCGGCAGCCAACGAACCTTGCGATGTATTTGGGGATATAGCGTGGGATTTTTCTGAGAAATATGAAGTGACCCAACCGCTGAGCGCATTTTAATTGGGTGAGCATACAGGCCCTAATTTGGGGGGTTCGGGAGTGCTGTTCAACAAAGGCGATTTCTTCTGCACTAGGAGTGTATACACGTTCAAGGGCTTCCTTTGATATTTGACTCTTCAATGTCGGGTATGCGGTCTCCTGAGGCGTAGGCATAGGTAATCCCTGTTTCGCGGTGAAATCGTGAGGATAGCATCGAATTATATTTCCGCTGGCCTCTGGTTATTAGTATGAATTATAATAAGATACAACCGCTATAATATGGCGAGGCTCAAGTTGAACCAACCATTTTGGAGGGATAATCTACGGGTTGGGTGTTCTGAAATTTTCTTGCTGTAGATGCTTATCTGGCGCGGCTTTGCTCTTCCTTAATGCATGATATTGCAGGAATCGGTTCCGCGCCCCATTATAGTAAATTTAAAAGTTATTCTTTTCAATTAAAAGTTATTCTTTTCAATCGGATCATAATATTTCAATTTTCCGTTCACCCAAATTATAGGAGCCAATCGGGTTTCATCCCTTCCACAACGCATCATTCTGTCCATGCTCATAACCCATCCTTTTGCAAAACCAAAGCGAGCAACGGCCTTTCGACTGTATTCTGAACATGAGGGATACATGGGACATTCACCACGCCGGACCACTCGGAGATGATTCAATGGCCCCCTGTAAAATTCGATCATGCCCTGGTAGAAGGAATCGTTGGCCAACATCGATTCTGTCTGATTTTGTGAATTGTGAGCGCAGCCTTGAATGGTAAGCGTAAAAAGCAATAAAAGCAGGTCTGCTTTTACGATAGACCTGGTTTTCCTCTGCTCAGGATGGGTGGCTTCGGGAATTAAATCTGTTTCAGGTCGAGAAATGCGTCGCCGCCTGAAAAACCCGGTCATGGCAGCTAAGAGTCCAGTCAATATCCCCATACCTGTGGCTCCCACCGGGCAAACGAGCTGACCGCAGCATGGACAAGTCGACGTACTGATGAAGAGACCGAAATATGCGGCCCAAGGCAACAAAAAGCAATGCATCAACCCTGATAAGCGCCCAAGCAAATGATAGAAGTTTTCTCTCGTCATTATACTATGGCAAATGGGGTTCATTTCCTTTGACGTTTTTCACAGTTTTTGCAGATTCCGTCAATACGGACTTCCACTTTGTCAATTCGGCCTGGATATGTTTTCCATAAAGGTTCGGTGTCAACAACTAGACTCTCCGGGCTTAAACAATCCATTTGTCCGCAATTTGTGCAATAAAAGTGAGGGTGTGGTTTGTGGTAATCATTTGGGGCCAGGTCGTAATAAAATGCCCTCCCACCCGTGCTGATGCGCTCAACGACGCCATGCTCCACCAATAGGTCGAGAATGCGGTAGACGGTCACCCGATTTATCGTGCTGCTTCTTTCCAGGATCTTATAGATGTCGCTCGCGGAAAGGGGAAATTTGTTATTTCCTACGACTTCCAGAACGCGCAGCCGATTCGGTGTCGTCTCTAAATCCGCTTCTGACAGCAATTCTTCATAATTGCACTGATGGCACATGGGTTATCCTTATTAATGGCCTCAGGCCTTTCCTTTTTGGGCCGCACCGCGTATCTTGTCCACCAAGAGAAAAACCAGGAAGACGATACCGGAGACCATGATAATCGAAGCGCCCGATGTGAGATTGTAGCGGTACGAAAACCAGAGACCGGTAACGGTAAACACGGCCCCAAGCAAACTTGAGGCCACCATCATGTGAACCAGGGAGTTGGCGTATTTTTCGACGATGAACGGAGGAATCGTCAAAAGGGCGATGACCAGAATGAGACCGACGACCTGTATAACCAGAACAATGGTGACAGCCAGCATACCGATCAGGCCGAAATAGAGCTTTTTTACCGGAACGCCCCTGATCCGGGCGAATTCCTCATCATAAGACATGGCCAAAAGGTCCTGGTAATAATAGACAATCAGGGCCGTCATGATCACGCCGACAATGGCCATGATCAAAAGATCCGACCTGGGGACGGTAAGGATACTACCGAACAGATAGCTCATCAGGTCCACGTTATAACCGGGCGTCATGTCGATCAAAATGATGCCAAAGGCCATGCCAAGCGCCCATATGACCCCGATGATCGTATCGGCACGGTGCTTGACGGCATGACTGATGGCCGCCATCACCATGGCGGCGAACAGGGAAAAACCGATAGTGCCCGGCAAATAGGGCCAGTTGAAATAAAACGCCAGACCGATACCGCCGTATGCGGCATGGGCGATGCCGCCGGAAAGAAAGACAATGCGGTTGACCACCACGAGGGTGCCCATGATCCCGCAAATAACGCTTGCCAGGAGGCCGGCGGCCAGAGCGTTGCGCATGAAATCAAATTGCAAGGCTTCAATCATCGGGGTTGCTTCCCGTGGTCCGACAGCACCCGGTGGGGCAGGCCGTGGGCCACCAATTCCACGGGACAGACCTCCTCAACGGTGCAGGGATACATGGTTTCGAGCATGTCGCCGGTGATTTCGGACTGGTCGTGATAATGCAGCTTCTTGTTGACGCATGCCACCGATTTTACATAGCGGGATATCACCAACAGGTCATGGCTGACCACTAAAACCGTAATGTCTTGGTTGAGCTCTTTTAAAAGCCGGTAAAAATCCGCCTGGCCCTTGGTGTCGATGCTGGCAGTGGGTTCATCCAGCAAAAGCAGCTTGGGCTGGGTCACCAATGCCCGGGCGATGAACACCCGCTGGCGCTGGCCTCCGGAAAGCGCGCCGATTTTCTTTTCGGCATGGGCTTGCATTTCCATGCGCTCAAGGGCTGCCAAGGCATCGCGGCGGTTGGTCGCAGATCGCCGGGACAAGCGTTTCTTGGGATCTAGCTTTCCCATCAGAACCACGTCAACGGCCGTGATCGGAAAGCTGCGGTTCGTGTGAACATCCTGCGGTACGTAGCCGATGCACGGCGAAGCCTCCTGGGGAAGTTTGCCATCAACGCGCACCGTCCCCTTCACCGGCTTCAGCAAGCCCAACACCAGCTTCAGCATGGTGGTCTTGCCGCCGCCGTTGGGGCCGATAATTGCCACAAAGTCCTTCTGCCGGATGGTAAGGTTCACATCCTTTAAGACGGCTTCTCCATTATAGGCAAAATCAAGATTTTTTATTTCGATGATCGCCATCCGTCATCCGTTAACCTATTTCAATGCTGCCTGGAACTTGTCTGCGACCTGACGCAGATTGGCCATCCAGTCTTCAGCCAAAGGATTGGCAAAGGCCACCTGGCCGCCGATCTCCCGCGCGATGAGTTCAGCGCTTTTGGTTGAAAACTGCGGTTGAGCGAAAACCACCTTGATCCCGTTTTCTCTGGCATGCTGAACCAGATCTTTCAGCTGGGCAGGTTTGGGGTCCTTGCCTTCAATCTCGATAGGCACCTGTTTCAGCCCATAGGCATGCGCAAAATACCCCCAGGCTGGATGAAATACCATGAATTGCAACCCCTTTTTCCCTGCGAAGGTTTTTTTCAAATCAGTGTCCAGCCGGTCTATTCTCGCTGTAAATTCCTTGAAGTTGGCTTCATAGACACTCCGGTGCGCCGGGTCGGCCTCCTGCAGCGCGGCCAGTATGTTTCGGGCCTGGATTTTCACCAGCGGTGGCGACAACCAGATGTGGGGATCGAGGCCGGCATGTTCGTGATGGTCTTCATCATGCGCGGCCTCGCCATGGTGGTCACTTTTTTCATGATCATGATTGGCTTCGTGGTGTTCACCTTCATGATGTTTTTCTGCTTGGTCATCGTGATGGTGGTGAGCCTTCATGGCGAGCTTTTCGATACCATGGTCCGTATGGATCACCCGCATCTTGGGATTGGAGTCGGCGATTTTCCCCAGCCAAGCGTTTTCGAACGGGACACCGATGGCGAAGTAAATTTTTGCCTTTGAAAGATCGACCATCTGTTTGGGTTTGGGCTCATAGGTGGCGGGGCTGGCAGCAGGCTGGACCATGACCTGTATGTCCACCAAATCCTTGCCAATTTGTTGCACAAAGTAGTGTTGCGGTACGATACTGACAAATACAGGAAGCTTGCCGGCTGCCAGGCAAATCATCGGCAGGACACATAAAATGACGATAATTATTAACAAAAAGCGAACAATGCGATACATTTTTTGCCCTCCTTCTTAGTGCAGGTCATTGCGCCAGGTTAACGCTTTGCAACTCAATAGTTTCTGCATAAATATGAAGAATTTTTATATTTTACATAAAATACAGATAGATAGAAAGCTATATTAAGGATTTAAGCTAAAAAAATCAATGCAAATATATTGTATGAATCTGAAAAATACAACAGGATATTCTTCCTGATTTCGAAACCTACCATTTTGTTAATGATTTCGAGCACATTTAATGCTTATTGCTTATTGTCGCGGTGTTTGTTACGGAAAGAAATTTTGGGTTTTCGAGATGACAATCCATGGCAAGGGGTCCAATGGCGGAGCAACCATCCAATTCTCATCCAGGCACGTATACCGACAGGAAGGTCAACTCAATCGATTACCTTCCTGCGCTTTTTCTGGCAGCAGCTATTGTTTTTCTGCCCTTAGGCTCGGAGTCCAGTTCCCTCAACTCCTTGGCCATCGTGTTTGTCAGCATCGTACTCGAAGCCATCCCGTTCATGATGATCGGATCGCTTGTCGGCGGTTTCATCGAAGCTTTTGTGAGCCGGGAACGCATGGCCACCCTCCTGCCCCGAAAAGGCTGGTTGACGGTGTGTATTGCGGCCGGAGCAGGGCTTGTTTTTCCAGTTTGCGAATGTGCGGTCGTGCCGGTGGTTCGACGTTTGACCGGTAAAGGTCTGCCTTTCTCCGCGGCTATCGCGTATCTTCTCGGCGGTCCCATCGTGAATCCTATCGTAGCGGCCTCGACGGCTTTGGCCTATACCTTTGACTGGCGCATTGTAGTCCTGCGCTTGAGTTTGGGCTACGGCATTGCTGTGGCAATTGGGCTGCTCATGGGCAGGTTGTTCACCAGCGTCGAAGCCATCAAGAACAGCGGGGCCGAATTCAAAAACAACGCCTTATCCTGCGGCTGCCATCCTATTTCATTGGAGCATACTCATCACGAAACGCGTTCCGAAAAATCGCAACCCTTTCCGGTCATCACAAATCCGGCAGGCAATTCCATGGATTGTGGATGCGGTTGCAGTCATCCGGTTTCGGATGGTTGGGTCGACAAGGCAGGGGCGGCCTTTAGCCATGCCATGGATGATTTCCTGGCAGTGGGGCACTATCTTGTCATCGGCGCTTTCATCGCCGCACTGGCTCAGACCTACATTGACCGTTCGAGTTTTTTGAGTTTGACGGCCGCTCCGGTACTGTCCGTGGTGTTGATGATGGCTTTGGCAATCTTGCTAAATCTGTGCTCCGAAGCGGATGCTTTCATTGCCGCGTCTTTCCGGGGCTTGATGCCCATTCCGGCCCAAATGGCCTTTTTATTGACCGGCCCCATGTTCGATCTCAAGCTCCTGCTCATGTATCAAAACGTTTTCACGCGGAGAGCCATTGTTGTCCTTGCTTCACTCATTCTTGCAGCAGTTCTGGTGATTGCAGTCGGTCTTGAAATGCTTAATGGGGTGCTCCGATGAAATCGCTGGAAGAAGCGCTGAAACAATGGCTGCATCCTGCCGTGTTCGCCGCCTGGACGGGGTTTCTGATCTATATCCTGGCCAGCCAGCGCTATATCGCTTTCCTGCGGCCGGAATTTGGCGTCCTCCTGGCATTGGCTTACTTTATCGCCATGTATTTTATGTTTGCAGCCATGATTCGTCCAAAAACAGAAGAGATGGATACGTCCGCTGTTTTGCGTTCGTTGGTGCTGCTGGTGCCGGTTTTGTATTTTGTAGCAATGCCGGACGCCATACTTGGTAACCAAGCATTTAAGAAGAGGTTCATTGGAACCAATAACGGAGCTATCAGTCGTCAAGCGCCATCCATACTTTTACCTCAGGGAGCAGTAAACGATCCGGACGTTGCGTCACCACTGGAAGAAATAGAAGGCACCCAGCAAGAAACACCTCAGGAGCGAACCATCCTTGATATTTTTCTAAACCCCAATTTTTACAAAGGTCAACGGGTAATTGTCACGGGCATGATTCTGCGTGATGATCAACTCAAACCGCATTTCGGCGGTAAGGACACGGCTGTCTATCGCTTCGTGATCAACTGCTGTGCCGCGGACGCGTTGCCCCTGGCAATTGCGCTGGATTCGGATAAGACGGATACTTTTGCCAACGACCGGTGGGTGCAGGTGGATGGCATCTTCGATCTTCAACAGATCAATGGCAAATCCGTTCCAATGGTTTCAAAGCCCCGAATCAAACCGGTAAAAGCACCTACTGTTCCCTACCTATTCTAACCTTACAGTTCAATGAAGGCCTAAAAACTAATACTCCAACCGGCAGCGGTGAGTTCATCAAGCTGAAGATCCAGTGATTGTTCCGGTGTGCCGACCCTCGCATAGCCAATTAATCTGCCCATGGCGTCCCCAATAGACTGCGGTGGTCTTAAAAATGGATCAAATTTTAGAAATGATGATGCTTTGAATATGTGACGGTGGAATGATACTGAATTTGTTGGGAAAATGCAAGTTTTTTGAGGGTGGTGTCAGAGTCTGATCAAACGGTCGTTTGATGAGACTATGGATTTGAATAACAACGATCCCTGCGACCCCGCGTACACGGACTACTTCGAAAAGCGCGCGCAATCGCACCGGAATAGCCCTCTCGTTTGGTCGGGCATGGTTGCAGAGGCTTGATTCTACCCAGACGATATCATGGCAGAGACACCGGGTTAGGCGACTGGCCTTCGTAAAGGCTTGAGCGGTGTGAAGGGAAACTTTCACGCACCGTTCTTAGGGGGGCGTGGCGCAGTAATGCGTCACGCCTACCCGGCAATATAGCTAAGCTCAAATCAGACGAGGGATCACACTGCCAATCTGGGAATCCTGGGTGTATCGGTCTTTTCAACCCTTGGGGTGATCGCGCAGTTGATCGGGCTGTCGCTTGTCCCGCGATGATCGAGCGAATCCAGGGTGCCCCTGTTCGGGGCGCCCGAGCATGAGCTGGCTAAGAAAGACTTACCGAAATCTGCGGATGGTCGTAGAAAAAGCGGAGCATCTCCTGCGTGGCATCGGGCCCTTTGGGATCGGTATAAGAGCCGCGGGAACTTCCTCCCGACCAAGCGTGTCCGGCGCCGTGCACCAGCCAGTGTTCTACGACGGGCTGTCCGCTCGCGTCGTGGTAGGTGGTGCGCGTATAGGCATGGCCATGCGGGACCTGGCCCTGCTCCACGCTCACGCGCGGAGCGGGGCCGCCCTCGGCCGGTGCTCCCCGCCTGGCATGAGAAGGCGCACATTGGGCGATCACCTGGTCGCCATTGCACGGATGCACGGTCGTATCCCGGTCGCCGTGGAACACAATGGCGGGAACGGGCGCGCCCGCGGTGTGCCAGCGAGCCGAGGCCCCTTCGCTGCAGTGCATTGCGGTGAACGCGGACGGAAGATCCTGGGCGACCGCATAGGGAAGCCCGGAATGGATGCCAACCGCCGCGTACAGATCCGGGTAGGTCATCGCCAGCGTTAACGCCATCGCGCCGCCGGCCGATAGCCCGGCCACGTAGATCCGCCGCACGTCAACCCGATGGCTGACGCAGATCTGGCGGGTAAGCCCGGCAATGATGGACGGTTCGCCGCGGTCGCGCTGCTGGTCGGCCGCCTCGAACCAGTTCCAGCATTTCGAGCCGTTGGCGGCGGGGGACTGGGCCGGATAGGCGACCAAGCATTGATGCTTTTCGGCGAGCACGTTCATGCGGGTACCGGCGGCGAAATCGTCAGGGTTCTGCGTACAGCCGTGAAGCATGACGACCAGGGGTAGCGGCTGACCGTGGTAGCCGCTAGGAATATACAGCTTGTAGCTGCGCGTGCCGGCGTGGTTGGTGTACGAGCCGGTGGTAAAGCGACCTCCGTCCGGAACGATGTCGGGGGATCGGTCCGGGATGGGCTCAGACCAGGGCGTTGGCCCGCGGTATCCGCGCCATTGTTCGAGCAGGCCGGCGCCGAAGGGCGGCGGCGTGGCCGTGTGCTCGTGGCTCGCCGCCGTGGGTCCGGGGCTGGCCTCCGTATGCCCAGAACTCGCCGCAGGGCCGAGTGAAGAACGCCGCTGCGGCTCGTGTGCGTACGTCCCCATCTCGTCATCGATGACACGGCAGCGCCCCTCTATCGTCGTCTCCGTTGCTGCACGGGGGGCGTCGGCCGCAGGTTTCGGCCCCAACACGCTTTGCAGCGTGCGTTGAATGATCGCAACCGCCTCATGCAGTTGCCCCGCGCGAGTCAAGCGGGTCGCTTCGCGCATTTCCGCCGCCATTGTTGCGTTCATCATTAAGAGTCTCCTTTTCAACTCAATGCCGGTCAGTGGATTCGATCCACCAGGGCGGCCTTGACCGCCGGGCTGGCATGCAAGACGCCCAGCACGACCACGGAATCGATGGTGGCGCGGGCGAGTTCGGGGGATACATCCTCGGCAATGCTGGCCAGGCCCAGCACCTGGATCTGAAGCGTCTGTCCTGCCGCCTGCACCGCCTCGAGATCGTGGCGGCTGTAATGCTGCAGGCCGAGGACCAAGGTCTTGCGCGCCACCGTTTCCTTGACCACCTGTGAATGGGTCGCCAACTGGTTGCGGATCGCCGTTCGGATCAGGTCGGTGCGGTTGGAATAAAACCCTTCACGCACCAGCAAATCGATCTGCCCCAGGTCAACCACTCCCAGGTTGATGGTGATTTTTTCGGTGGTGTCGCCAGCCTTCGGTCGAAACTCATGTACACTCATTACCATCCTCCTACCATCCAATTACCATCCACTCAGATGTTAATCTATACCCTAAATCCCCATTGTCAAGCAAGGGGTCCACTGAGGCTCGTTCGCTGAGAGCGACTTCTGGTCCATGTCGGCCTTATTAGGCCTAAAAGTAGCGTAGCTATCGGCAAGTCCGGTTTGCCTATAACTCTTTAATACGGGTACTGGCCACATCCGTGCAATAATATGTCATAGCGTATTGTACGCATAGTAATGACTCTTAAGAAATCTCCTTAAGCTGATATCTCCGGATAAAAAAGGTGCAATATGCAAAAAAATAAGGAGGGGTGAGGGTAAAATTGCCTATATAGGCACAGAACCAACATTCGTGACACCAGGGGCAATTTCACCATGACAAATGCATCTAAAACTTAAATTTCTTTATGTTTCTGTTGGGCCCTTAGGAATCGGGACCGCGTTCCAATAAGTATTGA